>NZ_JBAMMY010000298.1:0-5946 GCF_051233685.1 Desulfobacterium sp. N47 | reverse complement strand
TTCTACCACCGTTTGAATACGGTTAACAATATCCATGCTAAAATCTTTTCCGCAAATTTTCATGCGGTAATTTTATCATCTCCCTATCACTGTGTCCAGAAAAAAAGTTATGGGACATGCTCAGTTGGGGGAGAGGGTTAGGGTGAGGGGTAAGTATGTTTCCTGAGTCTTCACGCTGAAACTACCATCCGGTGACTGTATGCATTATATATTGTAAAACCGTCATCAGAGGGCATGTATTCAACCCAGAAAGTGGTATTATACAGTTTCAATGAGGTTTTGAAATGCCCGGAATCGGGGTTAAAAAACTTCCGCCCGCCGGTTTCGGCATGACGGATAACTTCTTCTAAATCCGTTACAAGTATTCTGCGATCCTCCAGAACCTGCCATACTTCGGAAGAAATATTTAAAACAACTCTGTCATTTTGTTTTGTATCTTCTCCGCCTTTCGCCCAGAGTTCATTGAGCAAATTGTTTTTCAGGCGTAGACGGTTTTCCTGCCGCTGCGACCAGCCTGGTCTTTTGCGGGCAGCCGGATCAGGTTCGCTGTCTTCGCGAAAGATCAGATCCAGTATATGAACTGTGCGTTTTCCGGCTCCGGCAAGATTATCCCGGCAAACAGCACAATAGGTCACATAATCGGCCAAACTTTGGCCGGCCAGGCGCTTAATAACGGTTTTTGCCAGATCAGGATTAGCATTTTGCATCAGGCCGCCAAAACCGCAACATTCTGCATGTTCACGTTTTGCCTTAAGCTCCAAAAAAGGCTGCCCCATTTTTTGCAATAAATTACGAACATTGGTTTGCAGTGCAGATTCATATCGTGTAGTGCATGGATCATGCAATGCAAGAGGCGCAGCGTCTTTTAAAACGGTAAAATCATGAGGCAGGCCGGTTTCATCCAGGATGCTCCACAGCGATATTATGGGAGCCTCCTGAAGATATGTCTTAAATATCTTATAGCAGGTGGAACAGGCTAAAATAATCTGCGGCCTGCCAAGATCCACCCACTTGCTTTGCCACATTGAAGATTGCTTTTGAAAAAGCTCTTCTTCTCCGGCCCAAAAAGCCGGGGCGCTGCAACATCCAAGCATCAGGCCTACACCGCCTGTTAAGGTTTGTCTTAAGTGGGCATAAACGCTTTTTACTTTTCCCGGGGAAGAGGCGCAAACCTGGCATCCTGGGAAAAAAATATATGCGCTCGATTCATGACCTGGTTCATGCATGGCCATGGCAAACTGGTCGCTGTTGCTAAACTGCATATCAAGAAGAGCAAATTCATGAGCCGATGGAGGCATCTTGCCCTTTTGAACCATGTCTCTTCGCGCCTTAAGGCACAGTGTCTGCATCGCAAAATTCTCCGGGCAGACGGTCTCGCACAAACCGCAAAGGTTGCATGAATTGACCAGTTTATTGGCCTGACGGGCCCCCGCGACAATGGATGAGTTGTTATATATTTCTCTGGCATATTTTCGTGGATAAGAACCGAAATGATCAAGATAGGAACAAGCCTTGACACATTCAAGGCATTCGCAGTGTAAACATCGGCTTGCTTCCTGTATCGCCTCTTCAGGGGTATATCCTGATTCGGAATCCAGAGGCTTTACCGCCAGAGCATAAGGAACATTATCAATATTCGTATAAAGGCGGGTCGGGAAAGGACCATCTTTTTCCCTTCCTGCCGTCAGTGATACCTTCTGTAAATACCGATCTATGGAAGTTGCCGCCCATCGGCCTTCGGCAGCCTGCCATACCGGCGACTTGGGGTTATAATGCAAAAAGCCTTCCGAGAAAAGCTTTTCCCGTCCCCTCCCCTCAATCCCCTCCCGCAAGGGGAGAGGAGGTGCTTGAACCGGCATGACCATTCCCTCCCCATTGATGGGGGAGGGCCAGGGTGGGGGTAGATATACCGCATCGAAACGACTCAAAAGATCTGCAAGAAATTTTTCATCCTCAACGGAAGAATTTAGTACTGCTTCCACACCCAATGAGAAAAGGATATCTATTTCTTCTCTCACCATATCGTGCGGTAATATTTCTTTTGGCATTGAAAGCAGATTTTCTCCAAGTTCAGCGCCCATCTCAAATACTGTGACTTTATACCCCTTGCGGGACAGGTCCCAGGCTGCGGTTAGTCCGCTTAACTTGCCTGTGACAACTGCAATACGTTTGTCTTTTTCGGGCAGAGGATATATTCGCTGCTTTGGCGCCTGTGTTTTAACGCAAGCGCGCTCCAGCATCCCAATCTCAATCGCTTGCCCGGCCTCTCTGCGTTTGCAGCGCTCTTTACATGGCGCATCGCAGATACGTCCTAAGATGCCGGGAAAAGGCATGGTTTTTCTTAGAATCTTCCACGCCTCTTCCCATTTTCCCTGCGATACATTTGCTATAAAGGCGCGGGCATCAATATGAATCGGGCAGGCAGCCGCACATTCAGGCGGTTCTTCCTGGATACATCTGCTTTCAAGAAGCCGTAGTTCTTTTTGATCCATAATCAGGTTTGTTAAGGATGGTGATTCGTTGCCTTTAAACCGGCCAACACCTTTTTTGGTAATGCAGGCAACTTGGTAATCCTCACCCCACAAGCGTTATTAATCGCATTTATGATGGCAGCTTGGGGAGTGGTTAAGGGCAGCTCTCCACAGCCGCCGGCTCCAAAAGGGCCGTCCTCTCGAGGTGTCTCCACATAAATGATTTCCATATCATCGGGTATTTGCTTGATATAGGGAAATCCCGCTCCAGCCATCGAAGAATGCCTTTCAATGTCTTCAAAATCTTCACTGAGCGCCAACCCGACACCCTGCGCCAGCCCTCCGTAGAGCTGGCCGTCTACCACCAGCTTGTTGTTAATTTTCCCAATGTCAGCAGCCATAGTCATTTTCAGAACTCTGGTTTTGCCGATGCCTGTATCTACCTCTACTTCCGCCATGAAAACTCCGTACATGTGGGCTCGTAGCGCATTGCCCTGGCAGTTTTCATCCAGATGATCACATTGATTTGCCCACCTACCGGTATGTGTAACCGGAATATCTTCTTTTATCATCTCTTCATAAGTGCGATAAGTCCCATTCTCTTTGCGCATAGCATCTAAAAGTAGCTCGCACGCTACCTGAATGGCACGACCGGTTACGAACTGAGAGCGGCTGGCAAGGGAACCCATATTCTGAGGTGTGATACTCGTATCATTCATCACAAGTCTGATCTTCTCAGGAGGCATGCCGAGCGGCCGCAGTGCCTCGTGGGCAGTTCCCAAAACCCCCATATCAGCCCCCTGACCATGGTATTCCCAGGTGACATAAACTGTAACACCGTTGTCGGGCATTAGCTCTATCCGTGCTTCCGCACCGTCTACACCGCCCAACCCAGAGCCAAAGATGCCGATGGAAATGCCGACTCCCAGCTTCTTCTCGGAGGTTGATTCCTTCTTGGCCTTTTCCAATGCCGCTTTATATTTCGGCCGTAATATGTCGAGCATTTCTGGCAGACTGTATACATCAGGTTTCTGGCCTGTTGGTGTAGTGGATCCCGGACGATAGACATTTTTATAACGCAGTTCCAGGGGATCAATACCTATTTTTTCAGCCAGTTCATCCATGAGTACTTCAGAGCAGAACTCAACCGCAGTTGAACCCATGCCTCTAAAGGCACAGCCCTGTGCGTGATTGGTATAGACGGTTCGAGCCTCCCCCCTGATATTCGGGATGTGATAACCTGCGCCCATATACTGGGTCCCCATCATGGTAGTTAAATCTCCCAGGTCGCAGTAAGGGCCATATCCTATTGTAATGTCTTCTTCCATGGCCAGGAGTTTGCCGTTTTTATCCGCCGCTAATCTCAATTTTGCAGAGGTTGGTGGTCGCTTACCGGTCATAGTCATCTGCTGCCGGTAGTCATATCTTAAAAAAACCGGCCTGCCGGTAGCAAGACAGGCGACGCCTAAAAGAGGCTGGGATGTGATCGTGGCCGCATAACCAAAATCTCCTCCGGGTGGATTCTGCACCATAATCAGCTTAGTCGGTTCAAGCCCAATGCCCATGCAGACTTGAGCAGAGTTCATGAAAAGGGCACAGGACTTGGAGTGAATGACCAACGTACCTTCTTCATTGAGGTAGGCAAAGCCGACATCAGGCTCTATAGGCATATGCGGATGTCGTTGATGATAAAATTCATCCTCCACCACGTAATCAGCTTGCTCAAAAATCGGTCCCGTTTCATTTCCCTTGGCGATTTTTTGAACGAAATAGACGTTAGGTGTCCCCGGATGAATCTCCATAGCGTCTTCAGCCATAGCGGCCTGGGCATTCATATATACCGGTAGTTCTTCTAACTCTATCTTTACTTTTTCAGCGGCTGCCTTAGCACGGGCTTCAGTATCCGCACAAACTATTGCAACGACGTCGTCATAATGGAATATCTTCCTGTCGCACAGAATTGGGCGATCCTGGGCATTGGCCTTGTTAGATGGCATGTTTATCAATGCAGGAACACTATTACTGCCCCTGACATCTTTGTGAGTGACAATTTTAAAGACCCCGGGCATCTTCTCAGCCTCTGATGTATCAATGGAAATGATATTGGCGTGGGAGACCTTGGCCAGGACAAGGGCCAATTGTAAAGTGTCGGCAGGCAATTGCAAACCTCTATCCGCCCCAAAGTCCCAGGTGCCGGTAACCTTGGCTACTCCACTGGGACGAGGGTACTTGCTGCCCCAAAGCCTGCCGTCTTCCGGGGGCTGATATGAAAGTCTGTCAATGCCCATTTCACCGCGCAGGACTTTTGCCGCGTCCATGACAGCATCCACCAACTGTTTATAGCCGGTGCAACGGCAGGCATTTTTATGCTGGTTGAACCAGTCTCTTGCTTCTTCCCGGGTCGGGTTGGAGTTCTCATCCAACAGGGCCTTAGCAGACACAATAAAGCCGGGGGTGCAAAATCCACACTGAGCGCCACCGTGAAGTACCCAGGCCGATTGCAGCGGATGGAGATTCGCCGGTGTTCCTATTCCTTCAATAGTGGTAACAGCAGCGCCATCGGGAACTCGCTTCATCTTGGTGATACAGGAACGAACAAGCTTCCCATTCATAATAACGTTGCAGGCGCCACATTGACCTTCATTGCAACCCACTTTCGTCCCCGTCAGTAATAGTTGCCCACGCAGGACATCAGCCAGCGAGGCATCCGGATCAGTCACAACCACAATTTTTTTTCCGTTAACATTAAGGTTCTTTATTATCATGCCAATTTTCCTCCTTTTAATAGTTTTCAGATATTAACGATGAAAAAGTAATATTAAATGCTATGTGTTTGTAAATATTGAAAAATTTCTAAAAACTTTCAGCGAGGAGCAACATTTAATTCAAAGGGCGGTAAGAAGAAGGAAAGCTCTTTCCCGCCGATTAAAATAAAAAGCAGGTTTTTTTGTGTAATATGCCAATGTTGACATATGACACAATTATCATTAGGACAAGCTTCTGATTATGTCAATAATAAACATCCAAAAATGGCGCAATGTTTCAGATATTTTTTTGTTTGTGGCGATTGCAGGAATAATGTTTCGATAGCCGTTTGTTAAAATAAACATACTTTTTGTTTACAAAAGTTAACCGGATAACACTTAAAGGTTATGCAAATCCTTCACCTTTTTCATATAACACCCAATGGCATTCTCCCTGGCGCTGGTAATGCCGTTCGCTAAACGGACTAATAAGGTGTATTCTCCAGTCACGATTTGGATCCGCAACGGCCAGATTTTCTGCCTGGGCCACAGACATATAATCATTACAGCTTTGTACTTCCATTTCCGAATATATAGTGTTTGACCGACAAATGGTAATCGATTGAATTTGAAGATAAATATTGAATAAAAGTAAAACGAAGATTTTTCAGAAAGATGCATTTTATACTTGCATTCCTGACTCATTAATGGTAGTTATTTACTTGAATTAA
>NZ_JBAMMY010000296.1:0-1211 GCF_051233685.1 Desulfobacterium sp. N47 | reverse complement strand
TCGGACGCCAGCAGAAAATAAAAAAAAGTGAAAATATTTTTTGCCTGGTAAATTTGCCTGAAAAATTGGGTTGAAATAAAAAATTGTGGGTTGAAAATCGTCGAGATTTTAGCCTGATAGACTTATTAAATTACCTCAATTTCTTGAAAAAAATGAAATTCATGCTCTGGTTAAGGGTATAGATATCCATATCCCTGAATTCAGTCAAGATCAATTCAAATATATAAAATTTGATTTTGAAAAAATTGACCTTTTGCAAAAAGATGTTGTGGAAAATATTATTTTTCAATTTCAGCCGGATTATATTTTGCACTTGGCATCTTATAGCAGTGTAGCTTTCAGCTGGACACATCCTGTCCTAAGTTTTCAAAATAACACAAACATATTTTTAAATTTATTGGATGCTGTAAGAAAATTAAATTTATCCACCCGTATTTTATCCATAGGATCATCTGAAGAATACGGTAATGTTTGTGAAGAAGATTTGCCCTTAAAGGAAGATCATCCTTTAAAACCTATAAGTCCTTATGCTGTCGCACGTGTGTCTCAGGAAATGCTTTCCAAAATTTATGCTGACGGCTATGGTTTAAATGTAATAATGACAAGATCTTTTAATCATATCGGAACTTATCAAAAAGATATATTTGTAGTACCATCGTTTATAAAACAATTAGTTCAAATTAAAAATAATGGTGGAAAATGTTCTGAACTAGTTGCCGGAGATATAAGCATTGTCAGAGATTTTATAGATGTAAGAGACGTTGTTTCTGCATACTACCAATTGTTAAATAAAGGTGAAAAAGGTGAAATATATAATGTATGCAGCGGGCAGGGCCGGAGTCTAAAAGAAGTAATATCTGATATAACAGATATTTTAAATATTGATATAAGCATTACGATAAAAAACAATCTTATCAGACCTTCTGACAATAAAATAATAATCGGATCAAATGAAAAAATAGTAAAAAAAACCGGCTGGAATATCAAATATTCCCTTGATCAAAGCTTGAAGGATATTATTTCTTATTGGCAAAACTATTTAATTTGAACAAAGTAAATGTGAGATTAATTTCTCTCAGAGTCCTCAGAGTCACGGAGTTTGCCTGTCAGCTTAAGAGTTCACTGCTGTAAAAGCCGAGCTTTTCTACGGTGTGCTTAATAAATGAATGAATCAGTAGTTTAACTTTTAATTTTATTCTACCGAAAACAGG
>NZ_JBAMMY010000037.1:0-37721 GCF_051233685.1 Desulfobacterium sp. N47 | reverse complement strand
GGCTTTTTAATTATAATTACATTATCGTTATTCATGGTGTGTGTATCCTTTCCTTTTTTTTGGTCGGTTAATTGCCTCGGTAACAATCAACCGATGGATACACCACCTATCTCCCTAAACACAACTTTTGATTATATCTCTAGTCATACTTACGGGCCACGGTTCTGTTGAAGCGGGAGTTGAAGGGATGCGATTGGGGGCTTTTGATTTTATAATGAAACCGGTTACTATCAATGATCTTATTGAAAAGATCAACCAGGCATATCAGCGAAAGTTAATAGAGGCAGAAAAAATTAAATGATAAACAACAAAATTCCAATAGCAAACAACGTATGTCGTACATCGATTTCTGTTATTTGCTTTAATTTGGAATTTAATATTTCAAACTGTATGATCACACAGCACATTGGATAGTTGTTAGCGTGTTTTGTTAAGAAGTCCCATGACGGTCATATTGTTAACAGCCTGCCAAGTGTATCCTTAAAAAGCATTCCTGATAAACATGTTTTCATCTGCCTCAAAAACACGATAAAATGCTTCAGTAACTGTAGGCTCAACATCCTGCACTACCTGTTCGGCTTCTTTTATCTGTGTCGTTAAACCATATTTTGCACTGCAAACTCCTTTAATTCCATGCTTCAAACTTAAACTTGTTCAGATACTCCTCAAGCTTTATCTTGTTATTCCTGATGAGTTGAGGACAATCTTCCGACCCCTTTGCGCCGTCAGCCACAAGTGCTGAGAAAACCATGCAGGTGGATTGACCGCATTCGCGGCAATTGGTCCTTGGCAGAAGCTTCAGAATCTCTATTATCTAATGAACAGATTCAAATCCGGGATTACACTTCGCTCTGAAGACTTCCTTTATATAGCTTTTAAGAAGCATTGCTTTTTCCTCTTATTGCTCACAAGTTAAATGACATATACCGGTTGGAGTTGCTTTGGTAAATGGAAAATACTTTCTTTTAAACCACAGCGCAACATTTACCAGGCTGATCAGGACCGGCACTTCCACCAGAGGACCGATAACTGCGGCAAAAGCCACACCGGAATCAATGCCGAATACAGCAACTGCAACGGCAATGGCCAGTTCAAAATTGTTGGATGCAGCGGTAAAGCTTAAGGTCGTGGTCTGTTCATAGGTGGCGCCGGCCTTCATTGACAGATAAAAGGATACGAAAAACATGATGAAAAAATAGATACAAAGCGGGATGGCTATACGAACGACATCAAGCGGAAGCTCAACGATATATTCTCCCTTGAGAGAAAACATAACCAGGATTGTAAACAACAGGGCAATTAGTGTAATCGGGCTGATTCTTGGAATGAATTTTTCTTCATACCATATACGGCCTTTAGTCTTGAGCCCGATCACACGGGTAATAACACCTGCGATAAATGGGATGCCGAGGTATATGAAAACGCTTTTAGCTATCTGCCCGATGGATATATCGACCACAGCTCCTTCAAGCCCGAGCCATTGCGGAATTACTGTAATAAAAATGTATGCGTAAAGAGAAAAAAACAGAACCTGAAATATAGAATTAAAGGCTACAAGCCCTGCACAGTATTCCGTGTCTCCTGCGGCAAGATCGTTCCATACTATGACCATGGCAATACAGCGGGCAAGCCCGATCATAATCAGGCCCACCATATATTCATGATGACCGGATAGAAAAGATACGGCGAGAAGAAACATCAGTATCGGGCCGATTATCCAGTTTTGAACCAAAGAAAGAGCGAGCACTTTAAAATCGCGGAATACGTAGCCCAACTGTTCATACTTTACCTTGGCAAGAGGCGGGTACATCATAAGTATCAGCCCGATTGCAATAGGTATGTTGGTAGTGCCTACCTGAAAATGGTTAATCACGTCCCTAATACCGGTAAAGAAATATCCGCCGCCTACTCCGATGAGCATGGCAAGAAAAATCCAAAGCGTTAAAAACCTGTCCAGAAATGAAAGACGTTTGATCTCCGACATCGTGGGCCTCCTCCTATAGACTTTCAGATAAAATTTTTGGACTGCGTTATCAGTCGCCCCCCTTCGACAGCGTACCAACTGTACGCCTTACTCAGGTGGGCTCCTTCCGGCCTTGCCAAAAACATTATCCGAAAGTCTATAATTTTATATTTTTTTTCTGATACCAACTTACAAACTTACGAGCTTACGAGCTTATGAGCTCATGAGCTGTTTTTACCTTATCCCTGTACCTTGTACCCTGAACCTATGCCAAGAAAGGGCTTACAATGAAGTATACCCCCAACAAACCTATAACTATTCCGGCTCCTTTTCGGAACCAGTTGCCGTAATTCTGCCACTTACTGTTTTCCGTTAGCTTGCGCACCAAGGCTGTTGAACTTCCGGCAACAACAATGGGTAAACAGTGCCCCAACGCAAACAGAACAATCATGATTATCCCTGTAAGGATTTTTTGCTGGATAGTAATAATAGCCAGTATCGGTGCGATAAACCCAAAGGTACATGATCCGGACAGAATGCCGTAAGCAAGTCCCAGCCCGAATGCCCCGTGAAGGCCTCTAAAATTCAGGCGGTAAAGCAAGGAACCGGACATTGAGAAGGTCTCAACTCCCAGCATGCCCAAGGCAACAAAAAGCAGTACACAGCCGACGAGTACCTGCCACCATAGGCCCACATCGCCCAACATCCTGCCCAGCCATGCGCAGATTATGCCGATAAGAGCAATAGAAATAAAAAGCCCTATAGTAAAAGCACCCGCATACCATACTGCCTGTCGTGGATTAACGGCTTTTTCCTGACCTGCTACATATGCTACAATCAGTGGAATTGAGGCCAGATGGCAGGGGCTGAACAGCACGCTTACGGTTCCCCATAAAAAGCATCCCACAAAAGCCAGGCCTGCGCCACCGGTCATCCATTGGTTAACTGTCAGAAAAAATGACTCGATCATAATCTTTCCTTAGATTGGGACTTGGCTATTTTACTCCCATTTTGTCAAACTGCCGTATAATATCGGCTTCTTCCATAAAACCCAGATGCCGATAGACTTCCTTTCCTTCTTTATCGAAGAAAATCTGAGTTGGTATCGCCCGGATTCCAAACCTTATGGCCGGTTCGCGATCTTTCCAGACATCATAAAAATGAACAACCGCTTTTCCGGCATATTTCTTTTCCATTTTTTCCAGAACAGGCGCCATCATCTTGCAGGGAATACAGGATGTTGCTCCCAAATCTATCATAGTTACCATGCCTTTAGCAGGAATATTGTTTACAGGATCTTTTTCTGCAAAAGCAGCCGTGGAAAAGACAAATAATAAAACAGCCAATGCCAATACCGTCAATTCGCCAATGTTTCTTTTTATAGATATACTGTCTAATAATTTCTTCATTTTTTTATCCATGATTTAATGTCCTCTTTTCTTGGGATTTTCCCGGAGCTTTTAACTTCGCCGTCTATTACAACAGCCGGAGTTCCGAAAACTCCGTAACCGGCGATTTTCATAATATCAGTCACTTTTTCTATGTCGGCGGTTATGCCTTCTTCGGCAACAACCTGCCTGACAAGTTCTTCAGCTTTCACACATTTTGAACAGCCCGGTCCTAAAATTTTGATTTCCATTTTTATCCTCCTATTTTACAGATAATTGTTTTGCAGATAATAAGCAATTTGAAGCAGTTTTCACGGAACCGCTCCTATTGCAGCGAGACCTGCGCCAAGTGCCAGAACAAATGCGGGATGCCACTTAAAGCGAATGAGCAGTGCCAGCGCCGCAACCATTAAAAGCAACATCCGCCAAGAAGGGATGGCGGAGCGCCAGAGAAGGAACGCGGCGGACGCCACCAGCCCAACGACCGTTGGGGCCACACCGGACAGAAAATCCTGAGCCCGTGAAGATCCTTTGAAATATTCATAGCCGATAGAAATAATCGCCATTAAAATCATTGCAGGCGTAAACAGCGCCACAGTAGCCAGCACAGCGCCAGGAATGCCCTGCAAGCGGTAACCGGTAAATGTGGCCAGAACTGCGATGGGCCCTGGCGTGAGATTACTGATGGCGACGCCGTCGATGAATTCACGAGGTGTCAGCCAATGGAAATATTCAACGATTCTCTGGTGCAAAATGGGAATAAGAACAAAACCGCCGCCGAAAAAGACCAGTCCAATCTTCAGAAAGGCCAGCCCTAAAGTGGAAAGAGAGGCGGCGGTGCTTGATGCCGCCAGGGGAAGGGCCGCGGATGCCATTATCCCGGTTTTTGGATGGTCTTCATTTTTTAAGTTGCTCCCGGTATCTGTATTTTTCTGATCAACATTTGGTTTCATGCGTTTTCGCCCGATCAGAAGTCCGATAATGCCTGCCGAAAGTAGCACCCATATCGGATTTATTTTAAAGGTTCCTGCAATGCCGCCGGCCAAGGCAAAAGCAATGGCGAGCCATCCGGTCATTGACTTGCGCCCCATAGACCAGGCTGCTGAGAGAATAAGCGCAATTACGATGGGACCTACGCCCGCCAGCACCCCTTGGAGCGCTGGAATGGTGTGATAACGAAAATATAATGATGAAAGAAGAATCACCATTGTCACGGAAGGGAGCAGAAAAGCGATAACCGATAAAACGGCTCCAGGCAGGCCATATCGCCTGTAGCCCAGGAAGAAAGCGGTGTTCGGGGCAAATGGCCCCAGAATCTGCGCCAGCCCGACGCCGTGAAGGAATTCTTCAGCTGTAAACTCCTGCCGTTTCGCAACAAATTCGTGTTCCATAAGGGCGATGACCGCCATGCCGCCTCCGAATCCAATGGCCCCAAGCTTCAGGAAAACGCTCACCATGCTGGTAAGGGATAGCTCCGACGTCCCGGAATCCGTAGCAACAGAATTTGCAGCCTTTTTGAATTTCATGAAGTGAATCCTTTTCAATTCTTATTTTTGTTGCAGGCCAGTTGGCACAACAATGCGCCGTCTCCGCACTCATTGGACTCAAATTGCAGAACCGGGTGATTGACTCCGAAAGTTTTCAGGAGTGTATCCCGGATTGTACCGCCCAAGTGATTTACGGCGCTTAAGAGTTGATCCGGAACCACAATGTGGCAGGTAAGAGCCACCAAATCACCGCCTATAAGCCATGCATGCATATAATGAATGCCCATGACGCCGGGAAGAGCTTCAAGTGTTTCCTTGACAGACATCAGATCCAGTCCCCGGGGTGTCCCGTCCATTAAAACGTGAACCGATTCCTTAAGAAGCGAAAGACAATTCACCAGAATATACACCACGATCATAAGGCTTAATACCGAATCGAGCCATAACCATGGTGTGAAATGCATAACAACGGCGCCGGCCAGAACAGCCACGGATGTCATAAGATCTCCCATCATATGAAAAAAAGCGCCACGTATATTCAGATTATGTTTCGAATCCTTATGCAGAAGCCATGCGGAGAATCCGTTACCAGCTATGCCGACAAGCGCAAGTACAGCTATAAGCCCGGCTTCGACGGGAGAAGGATTCAGCAGACGTTTTACTGCTTCAAAAGCTATGATAACCGCTGTGCCGCCAAGAAGCGCAGCATTGACCACAGCGGCGATAACTTCAATACGGCGCAGACCGAAGGTATGACGATGTGTTGGGCTTACCTTTCCAACCAGGTGAGCGGCATAGGTGATCATCAGTGCTGTGAAGTCGCTGAGATTATGAACCGCATCGGAGATAAGCGCCATGCTGCCTGCATAAATTCCTCCCCAGATTTGCGCCGCCGGAATCAAAAAGTTGATAAAAATGGTAATTAAAAGCCGCTTACCGGTTGTGTCAGCATGGCTATGGCCGTGCTCCATCGGTTTTCTCCTCTATAAAAGAAATGTGTCTATTCAGATTTCGGGATATCGATGCCGGCCTTCCATGATGATTCCGGCAAAAAGTCTATCCCTTCTCGCTGCATGGGATGCATAAAAGACTGCCTTCCGGGCCTTGCTTCAGCTTGTCCGTAAAGACGGCTTCGCCGCATCTGGCGCACCTTTTGGTTTCGAAGTTCGCTTTGCCTTTAGGCAGATTTTTAAAGAATACCTTGCTCATGTTGATAAAATCGGCCTCAGGCAAAGAGAGAATCCGCTCCACCTGGGGCCGTGTTATTTCCGCTGAAATATCCTGAGGCGGAACTCCTTCCTTTCTCTTCTTTACAAAGGGAGAAGAGAGCGCCTTTTCAAAGAACTCCGGCTTGAGCGAGACCCGGATGGCGCGGCCTGTTGTTGTATCAATCAGGGTAAAAGCCATTTTGCCGTAATTCAGCTTTTTTATGTTCGACTTGCCGTAAGTAGCGCCAGTGGCAACCATGACCCCGTCCACAAAGCAACCCGCGGCATGCCCCTCTCCGGTTTCGGCTTCCACTACCAATTCCTTATCCTGTGCCCGATTCACGCCAAGGCTATTCAAAGCGGCGAGGCCGGCTCTGATTCCCATCGGCATGGCAGGGCACTTGTGTCCGTGAAACTTCAAACCGAGTTCATAAAGTTCATTCAATTCATTCATTGCATACCTCCTTATAAAGTAAAAAAATCAGCAGGCCGCATCGTCAGCAGCATCACTGAGCCGGTTAACCAGCCAAAGCGTGCAGGAAAGCACTGCCAGAAACCCGATTAGGTACATCACTACCAGCGTAATACTTGCACCATCTATCCATGAGCCGTAAATTAAACCTGCCAGGGTGCTGAAAAGCGCCACCCAGCCCACATATACCCACGCTTTTACCTTGCCAATGATGGTTGCTGTAATCAAAATGCTTTGCAGGCTCAGTTCGGGGTCAGCCATAAGATACGCAAGCAAAGGCCCTCTGTGCATACCCAGACTAAGAAACATTTTGGCAATCGGCACTTCGACAAGAGTCGGAAAATACATGAATACGCCAAAAACCACACCAGTCAGATTGCCAAGAATTGTGTTTTTTCCTGCAACGGCTTCAATCCATTCGGGTTTGATAAGTTCGCGAAGAATTCCAACTGCAAACACACCGACCACCAATAAAGGGAAAATCTGTTTTACAAAATTCCATGATTCCCATAGAAAGCTTTGTGTTTCGCCATTATTAAGATATTTTCTGCACATCCAGACAAGAATGATAAGCGTTACGAATACCCCGATGAATTTACCGTTTATGAAAATATCCAGTCCGCCGGTATGCGGGCTCATACCCACAGCGGCTATGAGCAGAGTCAACCCAACCAGAGCAAGTGAAATCCATGTCCAGCGGTTAAATCCGTCAAATATATTTTCAATGCCTTTCCACGAAGTAATCCCAATAAGAGCCAATAAGCCGATTAAAATTGCGCCCTGAGCGGTGACACCCTCACCGCCTTTGGCCGGATCAAAAGGAACGAGGCGGAAAAGAAAATTCTGAAATTTATCCATGCCTGAAACAGGCAAGGTAAATGTAGCGTAAGTGTTGGTCAATAGACTAACTTTGAGTGTGCCGGAAAGCAGCAGGGCAAGGAGCACCAGCAGGAATATCAATGCCGATCTGTGCATTGTACCATGGCCTGCAAACATGTTATCGGTAGCTTTGTCATGGGCGGCATCCTCTTTGCGGAAAATGAGCGCCATAATCATGCCGATTCCGATTCCGAATGCCAGCGAAAGAAACAGCCGCGCAAACGCCAGATCCGCGCCTATTATACCGCCAGTATAAATAATCGCCAAAATGTTGGAAGCAGGAGCAAAAAAAAGAAAAGTAATAGCCGGGCCAATCCCGGCTCCTTTTTTGTGAATACCCGCAAATAATGGCAATATTGTACATGAGCACACCGCCAGCAACGATCCGGCCATGGCGGAAGCAGGATAAGAAATAAACTTTGGTGTGCTGCGTCCCAAAAAGCGTGCGATTGCCTCTTTGGGAATAAGTGCTGTCATTGCACCTGCGATAAAGAAAGCCGGAAGCAGACACAAGAGAACGTGGGCAGCAAGGTAAGAGGCCAGATTGCCAAGGCCGCCTTTTAGCAGAATAGTAACAAAAGAGATGTTATTCATATTAATTTATATAAGTTATGAAAAGTATTGGCATCATATCAGCACATTAAAAAGATATCCTACAATCAGGATTCCAAAACCTACAACCCCTGCAAATGTTGCAATCAGTACAGGTTTTAAAACTTTTCGCAGTATAACCATTTCAGGAAGCGACAGAGCGATCACAGACATCATAAAGGCCAGCACTGTTCCAAGCGCCGCCCCTTTTTCAATAAGCGCGTGAACAATTGGAATGATGCCCGCCGCATTGGAGTACATTGGAATACCAATCAAAACAGCTATGGGGACAGACCACCAGGCGCCTTTTCCCATTACAGAAGCCATAAATCCTTCGGGTATATATCCATGAATACCCGCCCCTACGGCAATTCCCGCCACAACATAAATCCAGACTTTACCGACAATGTCTTTAACCGCATCCATGCCATACTGAACCCTGTCAGCCCATTTAAGCTTTTCTTCAGCCATTTGGTTTTCGCCTGCCTGAATTTGTAAAACCCAATCTTCAAGATGGCGTTCCATATGCAGTTTTCCTATAATCCATCCGGCAATCATCGCAATAAGAAGGCCCGTAATAAGATAAATGGCGGCGATTTTGAAGCCGAAGAGTCCGTAAAGAAGCACTATCGCAATTTCGTTTACCATAGGAGCTGCAATCAAAAAGGAAAAGGTTACTCCCAGAGGAACACCTGTGGTTACAAAACCGATAAAAAGGGGAACTGCGGAACAGGAACAAAATGGTGTTACAATACCCAGAAAAGCTGCCAGAACATTACCGATGGATTCCCTTTTTCCTGCAAGAATTGCGCGGGTTTTTTCAGGTGTGAAAAAAGATCGTACTATACCTACGCCAAAAACAACCAGCGTTAAAAGCATCAGCACCTTTGGTGTTTCAAACAAAAAGAATTCGACCGCACTGCTCAGATGATTGCCTTCAGGAAGACGCAGAACCAGGTAGGTTATTACCCGTGAAAAATCGGATAACCTCTGATAGATAAGCCCCCAGATGATAAGAAGCGGTATGGCGTAAAGTATATATCTGCCAGTTATGTGTTCCTTAATGTGTGCAGCAGGTTTTTTGTCATCATCGGATGTTGCCGCACAGCAGGATTTGTGATCTGTGATTTTCATAATAACGCCCTTAAATTTTACAAATATCTTCCCTTCGTATTTCGGGAAGTTTAAATATCATAGTGGCAATTTCGGGATCATCCGAAAGCCAGTGCCTTAAATTGCCCAAAAAACTGGCTGCATAAGGGGAACTGCTTCCGTCCGTAAGCTGATAATTAACCCACAAACCGTCTTTTGCCGAATATACAAGACCGGCATTTTCAAGAATTTTAAGATGCTTCGAAACGCTGGGCTGATTAATCTGCAAGATCTCCCGCAATTCACATACACACATTTTCTTATGCTGAAGCATTTTTATTATCTTTACTCTTGCCGGATCAGAGAGAGCCTTTGTAACTTTTATAAATTCCTTCATAAGTTTTCCTTTTATATATATTCTATAATTGGAATATAGTTCATGGCTGTTATTTGTCAAGTTAAATATCATTGCCGCATTTTATTTTAATTTTATAAAAGTATATTCTTTATTTATTATACCGACTATCTCCGGATTCTTTTTATTTCGGATGGCGAAAAACAATGGCAAGCCTTTCTTTCAACCGGGCATGACATGGTTTCAACTAGTTACAAACTGGATTCCCGCCCAGAAGCGTCATGGGGATAGCAAAATAAGAAGTTTTACAATTGGCTCTCACATATTGCGTATTTCCTAATAGCATACCTTTTTTATATATATCTTAAACAATAATTATTTGATTTTAATAAGATATTATTGTAAAAGATAAGCCATTTAACTATTTTGATATTTTAAAAAGAATCAAAAGCAAACATGACATATTTTTCTTTGCAATCTTGCCCATTGGGCTGAATGGAAAAATGAAAGAAGCGAAATAAAAGGAATAACCGGACGTGAATAAGGAAAGTAATCCAACGGGTATTAAGAGCTGGCCAAAGGATGACCGTCCAAGGGAAAAGCTGCTTAAGAAAGGTGCCGGGTCTCTGAGTAATTCGGAGCTGTTGGCAATTTTGCTTCGTACCGGTGTTGAAGGCAGCAGCGCCATTGATCTTGCCCGTCAGATTATTGATAAATTCGGCACATTTCGCAATATGAGCCATAGCGATATTCGCGAGTGGAAAAAATTCAAAGGAATGGGTCCGGCCAAAATCGCACAAATAAACGCTGCCCTCGAAATCGGGAGGCGTTTCCGTGAAGATGAAGTAATCAGTGCCAGGCAACAGATTGTTTCCGCTCAGGATATTGTCAATATCATTATGCCGCAAATGCGTGACCTTAAAACCGAAGTATCCAAGATTGTTTACCTTAACAGTGATAGCAGAATTATTGACATCAGCGATGCGGCTATCGGCACAGTTAATCACGCAATTCCTATTGTCCGGGAAATCATCCATGCAGCCCTGCAAAAATTTACGACTTCGATTATTTGTATCCATAATCACCCAAGCGCCAATTTAACACCCAGCCATGAAGATAAAAAGTTTGCCGCTAAACTTACTGATGCAGGTAAATTGATGGATATCAAGGTTCTTGACCATATCATTATTGGAGATGACAGTTATTACAGTTTTGCTGAACATGGGTTAATGGAGTAATTATGCCTAATCAGGACCCGGAACAGATAGCACGCGATAATATAGACAGACAACTGATTGATTGCGGCTGGGTTATTCAAAATAAAAATCAGATTAACCTGAATGAAAGCCTTGGTGTAGTGATACGAAAGTACTATACCCAGGAAGGAAAACAACTCGATTACGCCTTGTTTGTAGATGGCAAACCTGTTGGTGTTATTGAAGCAAAAGCCGAAGATAAAGGATTTCAACTTATACAGGCAGAAGATCAGTCTAAAGATTATGCCGACAGCAAACTGAAGCATCTCAATAATGATCCTCTGCCCTTTGTCTATGAAAGCACCGGCACATTAACCCGGTTTACAGATTATCGTGATCCAAAGCCCCGTTCAAGGCCGGTTTTTACTTTTCACCGGCCGGAAACTTTCCGGGAATGGTTAAAACAAGGCAAGCCTTTACGACAGCGGGTGTTCAATATTCCATCTTTGCAAACCAAAGGGCTGCGGGAATGCCAGATCATTGCCATCAACAAACTGGAAGATTCATTCCGCACAAATCAACCCAAAGCACTCATTCAGATGGCCACGGGTTCAGGAAAAACTTTCACGGCCATCACGGCTATTTACCGTCTGCTCACTTACGCCAAAGCCAGACGGGTGTTGTTTCTGGTGGATACAAAAAACCTTGGCGAACAAGCCGAGCAGGAATTCATGGCTTATCTGCCCAATGACGATAACCGCACGTTTTCCGAATTGTACGGCGTGCATCGTTTGAAATCAAGCTTTGTGCCGACTGACAATCAGGTTTACATCAGTACCATTCAGCGTTTGTATGCGATCCTGAAAGAAGAAGATTTGGACGAAAAAGCCGAAGAGACAAACCCGGGTGAAATCAAATGGGAAAAGCGGAAACCGGTGCCGGTGGGCTACAATGCCAAATTGCCGATTGAGTTTTTCGACTTTGTGGTTATAGATGAATGCCACCGCAGCATTTATAATCTCTGGAAACAAGTGCTGGACTATTTTGATGCCTTTTTGATTGGCTTAACTGCCACACCCGACAACCGCACCTTCGGTTTTTTCAACCAGAACATTGTCAGCGAATATACCCACGAGCAAGCCGTTACAGATGGCGTGAATGTGGGCAGCGATGTATATCTTATCGAAACGGAAATTAGCCGCAAGGGAAGTATGATCTGGAAAGGCCAGTATGTGGATCACCGTGAAAAACTCACCCGCAAAAAGCGCTGGGCGCAGTTGGACGAGGATGTGGTTTATTCCCAAACTCAACTCGATGACAAAGTCGTCAACCCCAGCCAGATCCGAACCATCATCCGCGCATTCAAAGAACATTTGCCTGAAATGTTTCCTGACCGTATCAATGAAAAAGGAGAGTTTGAGGTACCAAAAACACTGATATTTGCCAAAACCGACAGCCATGCCGACGATATCATACCGATTGTGCGGGAAGAGTTTGGCGAAGAAAACCGCTTTTGTAAAAAGATCACTTACAGCAGCGAAGATCCTAAAAACACACTGGCGCAGTTTCGCAACGACTATCATCCCAGAATTGCCGTCACCGTGGATATGATCGCCACCGGTACCGATGTCAAGCCGCTGGAATGCCTGCTTTTTATGCGGGATGTAAAAAGCCGCAACTATTTTGAGCAGATGAAAGGACGGGGTACACGCACCATTAATCCGGATGATCTGAAGAAAGTAACGCCTTCAGCCAAATACACAAAAGACCATTATGTGATTGTTGATGCAGTAGGCGTTACAAAAAGTCTGAAAACCGACAGCCGCCCCCTGGAGAAAAAGCCGGGCGTGCCGCTTAAGGATTTACTGGCGGCCATTACCGTTGGAGCAAGAGATGAGGAGCTGTTCACAACTCTTGCCAATCGTCTTATCCGTTTGGAAAAGCAGCTTACGGAAAAAGAAAAATCAACTTTTGAACAAAAAGCAAACGGCAAAACTATAAAGCAGGTTGTTAAGGAACTGCTAAACGCCTATAACCCCGACATATTGGAAGACCTGCGCCTGAAAGTTGAACAGGAAAATCCCGATACAGCGCCTGTAAAAAAAGAAGAAAAGGTTAAAAGTTTGACTGCTGCGTTGCAAAACCGGGCGGCAGGCAGTTTTAACGGTGACCTCAACGAATACATTGAAAACGTGCGCAAAGCTCACGAACAGATCATTGATCTTGTAAACCCCGACAAGGTTACCGCAGTAGGCTGGGACAAAGACAATAAAGACAAAGCGTGGGAACTGATAAAAACCTTTGCCGACTGGATCGCTCAACACAAAGACGAAATTACCGCTTTGCAAATCTTTTACGCCCAGCCATACCGGAGGCGCGAACTAACCTTTAAGATGATTAAGGAACTTGTAGATACCATTGTTGCCGACAAACCAGTGCTTGCACCTTTGTCCGTGTGGCGCGCCTATGAGCTGCTGGAAAGTGTAAGCGGTCAACCCAAAAACGAACTTGTGGCCCTGGTTTCCCTTATCCGCAAAGTAGCGGGCATTGACAATACGCTCACCGCTTATGACAAAACGGTGGACAGGAACTTTCAGAACTGGGTATTTAAAAAACAGGCAGGCACACTGAAATTTACCGAAGAACAAATGCAGTGGCTGCGGATGCTCAAAGACCAGATTGCCAATTCGGTGCACGTTGATGTCGATGATTTAGACTACACACCTTTTGATGCAAGGGGCGGCAAGGGGAAGATGTGGCAGCTTTTTGGCAATGAGACGGAAAATATTATCAACGAATTGAACGAAGCATTGGCAGCGTGAAATGAATGAGGATTTAAAATATAAAATTATGCTGCCAGGTGGTTGGGCAATAGTTAGCTTTGCAGAAAGCTGTGATAAAATCTCATTAAATGGAATTAAAATAAAACAAAAACAATATTTAACAGAAGGTAAATATCCGGTAGTTGATCAAGGGCAGGCGCTTATTGGTGGCTATTTTGATGACGAGAAATTAATTGTACCTGGTAAACCTCCTTATGTAATTTTTGGAGATCACACCAGAGTAAAGAAGTATATAAATTTTAGATTTATTGCTGGTGCAGATGGCGTAAAGGTTTTAAAGCCATTCGCATTCTTAAATGAAAAACTATTTTTCTATTTCCTTCATTGCATAAAGTTACCCGACAAAGGCTATGCAAGACATTTACAGTTTTTAGAAAAAACAGATATTCCCCTTCCCCCTCTGTCCGAGCAACACCGCATTGTCGCCAAAATAGAAGAACTGTTCAGCAGTTTGGATAAAGGCATCGAAAGCCTCAAAACCGCGCAGCAACAACTCAAAATATACCGGCAGGCAGTCTTGAAATGGGCATTTGAGGGAAAGCTGTCGAATAAAAATATAGTGGAAGGTGAATTGCCTGATGGCTGGCAAAACAAAAAAATTAATGAATTAGGACGTGTTGAAACAGGGACTACCCCTTCAAAAAAGAACCCGAATTTTTATTCTGATGAATACCCTTTTTATAAACCTACTGATTTGAATGCCGGAAATAATGTCGTTTCATCTACAGATGGCCTTTCTGAACTAGGGATAAAGGAAGCGCGGTTCGTACCTGCTTCATCAACACTTGTTACTTGTATTGGTGCAACAATTGGGAAAACAGGATTTATAAAAAAGGGGGGCGGATTTAATCAGCAGATCAATGCTATTATTCCTTCAAAAGAACACAATCCGAAATTTATTTATTACCAAGCAGTTAGTCCTGATTTTCAAAAACAGATACAGAATAATGCCTCTGCAACAACACTTCCAATACTAAACAAAGGTAAATTCGAAAATCTAACGATGGTTTGTTGTTTGCCTGAGGAGCAACAAACCATCGTAGCCGAAATCGAATCCCGCCTCTCTGTCTGCGATAAAATTGAAGAAAGCATTGAGCACAGCCTCAAGCAGGCCGAAGCCCTGCGGCAAAGCATTTTGAAGAAAGCCTTTGAAGGCAAACTCGTTCCTCAAGACCCCAATGATGAACCGGCAAGTGTGCTATTGGCCCGTATCAAGGCTGAGCGGGAGAGCAACAAAGCTGAGACATTACGACATCGCCAGACAAAAAAGAAGAAGGTACACTCGTGAAGACCAAGCCTCCCATCGCGGCTCCATATAAGAGGCTTTGCGGGTTAGTTAGCTCACCCTCCCCTCAATCCCCTCCCCTCAAGGGAGGGGAAGTGAATGATACCGCAATTGTTCCCAAGATAGACTCTCCCACCAGGGAAGGAGAATTGAAGGGCATGGTAACTGTTCCCAGTCCGGACTCACCCCCCAGGGAAGGGGAAGCAGGGTCTTCCTCGATCACCCTCTCCCTTGAGGGGAGAGGGCAGGGTGAGGGTGAAAATAGTAACGGCCCAAATACCGGAGCTAAACAACAAAATCTCACCCACCTCGCAAAAGACCTCAGAAAAAGATCAACCGATATTGAGTGGCTCATATGGAGCCATCTGCGGGCAGGCAGATGTGAAGGAATGAAGTTCAGACGTCAGCACCCTATTGGACAGTACATCGTCGATTTTGTTTGTCTTGAAAAAAGGCTCATTATTGAATTGGATGGGGGTCATCATGCCTTGCCTGCGGAAGCTCTGAAAGACAGACAAAGAGATGCCTGGCTTCAAAAGGAAGGTTACACGGTACTTCATTTCTGGGATAATGAGGTTTTGATGAATATGAACGGAGTGCTTGAAGTAATAAGGAAGGGTTTAATTAATTCACCCTCCCCTTAATCCCCTCCCCTCAAGGGAGGGGAAACAATTTCCAGATAAATCAATGGGTGGTAAAACAATGCCACCTCCCCTAAAAGGAGGGGGAATAATAAAGGTCTCGTACAGATGATGTAGGCCTATGTTTTGGTTCGTTTCAAGAAACTAAAATGGAGATAATTAAAAGTCTATGACCAAAGAAGAATTGATACAAAAACTAAATGAACTTCGGGGCTTGCCCGCTGAGACGGAGGTCTTTGAATTCAAAGAGGCTAAAAACGGTTATGATTTCCACAAGATAGGTAAATATTTCTCTGCGTTGTCGAACGAAGCTAATCTTAAAGGCACTCCGTATGCATGGCTGATTTTTGGGATTAAGGATCGGGGAAGGTCAATTGTCGGAAGCAGGTTTCGTCCAGAGCGTAAAGACCTTGATAGCCTTAAAGGGGAAATAGCCGGTAAAACAACGAACCGAGTTACTTTCATTGAGATTTATGAATTACTTCTGGCTGAAGGTAGGGTGCTCATGTTTCATATACCGGCAGCTCCAAAAGGAATACCTATTGCATTTGAAGGCTACTGGTACGGACGGGACGGTGAAGAATTGTCGCCTTTGAATATAGAGGAGATAGAACGCATAAGGTCACAGGCAATGATCGAAGACTGGAGTGCAGTTGTCGTGCGTGATGCAGACATAAATGATCTTGATCCTGAAGCAATCGAAAAAGCACGAAAGAACTACAAGGATAAATTTTCTTCGTTATCGGTGGATGTTGATTCGTGGGATGATTTGACCTTTTTGAACAAAACAAAATTGACCATAAAAGGAAAAATCACCCGTACCGCAATAATATTGCTGGGCAAGTCGGAATCGGAACATTTTATCAGCCCTGCTGAAGCAAAAATACGGTGGGTGCTTAAAGATGCCAAAGGGAACGATAAGGATTATCATATAGAAAGTTGCCCATTATTGTTGGCGGTTGACAAAATATATTCGAAAATCCGCAATCTTAAGTATCGCTATATGAAAGACGGCACCCTCTTTCCTGATGAAGTTGACCAATATGAGCCCTTTATTATTCGCGAGGCCGTCAATAATTGTATTGCCCATCAGGACTATACCAAGGGAGGTCGTATTAATGTTGTAGAAATGGATGATCAGTTAGTCTTCACAAATCTTGGCAGCTTCATTCCCGGTTCTGTTGAAAGGGTAGTTAGGGAAGATGCCCCCGAAGAGCATTATCGGAACAAATTTTTGGCTACGGCCATGTTCAATTTAAAGATGGTTGATACGGCTGGCGGCGGCATCAGAAAGATGTTCAATTATCAGAGAGTCCGGTTTTTCCCTTTGCCTGAGTATGAACTGTCAAAGGAAAGGGTTAAATTAACGATTATCGGCAAGGTTCTTGACTTGGATTTCGCAAGAGTGCTGGCGAAAAAACTGGATTTGGATCTTGATGATATTATTGCTCTCGATAAGGTTCAGAAAAAGAAGGAGTTAACTGACTCTGAGAGTAAGCGGCTTAAAGGGAAAAGGCTCATAGAAGGAAGAAAACCGAATTATCACATCTCTTTTGACGTTGCCGAAAAAACGAACATGCAGGCCGACTATATCAAAAACCGTGGGTTAAAAGATGATCATTTCAAAACACTGATCCTTAAGTATTTAGATAAATATAAAAAGGCATCGAAAGAAGATATAGATAAACTATTATTGGATATTTTGCCGGGCATTTTAGATGAAAATCAAAAAAAGAATAAGATCCGTAATATGATTTATGCAATGTCAAAAAAAGATAAAACCATTAAAAATCAAGGCAGTAACCGATATCCTAAATGGGTCAGGACAGCATGAATCTTAGATAAACTTTAGATAAACTTTAGATAAAGACAAAGACAGAATTGGATATAACACACTGTTAAAATTTAATATTATATAACTGCATAGCCCAGTCTAATGCGTTATGTTTTTTTATGGGTATTTTACAACACTCGTGACTTACTTGATAGTTTGAACTATGAATACCCATCAAAAGAAATAAAACATTTTTATTTTAGAATGTTATGATTTATTTCGTATAGTGAGAGAGGTTGGGATGAATTTATTACACAGGAGCAAAAAATTTGAGTAACGAAGCCAGCAACACATCCGGTATTATCAGCAAAGTTTGGAGCTTCTGTAACACACTGCGCGACGATGGCGTGGGTTACGGCGATTATCTGGAGCAGCTCACCTATCTGCTATTCTTGAAAATGGCCGATGAATTCAGCAAACCGCCTCATAACCGGGAGTTAAATATTCCGAAAGCATACACCTGGGAAAGCCTTACTGTAAAACGTGGTGCTGAATTGGAATCGCATTATACGACATTGCTTCGTGAGCTGTCTCATTCAAAAGGTATTCTGGGGCAGATATTCATTAAAAGCCAAAACAAGATTCAAGACCCGGCCAAGCTCTTTAAGCTGATTGATATGATCGACAAAGAGCAATGGACTGTAATGGGCACAGATATCAAAGGCAAGATTTATGAAGGCTTGTTGGAGAAAAACGCCGAGGATACCAAAAGCGGCGCCGGGCAATATTTTACACCGCGTGCCCTGATTAAGGCAATGGTTGCCTGTGTGCAGCCACAGCCGATGAAATCCATTGCCGATCCTGCCTGCGGCACCGGCGGATTTTTTCTGGCTGCTTACGATTACATTTCCAATTCTGAAAACTTCACGCTGACCAAAGAACAAAAAGAGTATTTGAAATACAAAACCTTTTACGGCAACGAAATCGTAGCAGGCGCAGGCTGGCGCTGATGAATATGTTCCTGCACAACATCGGCGATATTGATTCAGAGACATTTATTCTTCCCACCGATTCACTTGTAGCAGATACCGGTTTGCGTGTGGATTACGTGCTTACCAATCCGCCCTTTGGAAAGAAAAGCAGCATGACCTTTACCAATGAAAAAGGCGAACAGGAAAAAGAAGACCTTACTTACAACCGGCAGGATTTCTGGGCAACGACAAGCAATAAACAACTTAACTTTGTTCAGCATATCCGTACTATGCTAAAAACCGGCGGCAAAGCGGCTGTTGTCTTGCCTGACAATGTATTGTTCGAAGGAGGCGCAGGCGAAACCGTCAGGAAAAAATTGCTCGAAACAACCGATCTGCACACAATCTTACGACTGCCGACAGGAATTTTTTATGCGCAGGGTGTCAAAGCTAATGTCCTGTTTTTCGATAATAAACCGGCCAGTAAAGATCCCTGGACATCAGAGGTCTGGATATATGATTACCGTACCAACATCCGTCATACCCTGAAAAAATCACCGCTAAAGCTTGAAGACCTTGCGGAATTTATCGAATATTATAATGCCGGTAACCGACATAAACGAAAAGAAACCTGGCATGAAGAGATAAACCCGGAAGGGCGCTGGCGTAAATTCACTTACGATGAAATTGTAAACCGCGATAAGACCAGTCTGGATATTACCTGGCTCAAAGATAAAAGCCTCGCCGATCTCGACAATCTGCCCGACCCGGATTTATTGGCCAATGATATCATCGAAAATCTCGAAGCGGCAGTGGAAAGTTTCAAGGAAATAATGTTAAATATCAATGGGAAATAATTTAATTTACTTTCCAAACCCTATAAATGGGGGTGCATTTTTCATATAATTTAATAATCATGGAGAGCCCGTAAAATGCGGACTCTCCATGATTTATAGATCTTATTCATGAGTTACAGAGATTTGCCTGGGTTTCTCTTCTTCAGGTTTCAAAATTTCAATTTTTAACATTCCATCTTTAAATTTTGCTTTTACCGAGTCTGCATTAACAGCATATGGCAGAGTAAACGCTCTGTAAAATGATCCGGACTTTCTTTCCCTGCGATAGTAGTTTTCTTCTTTTGTCTGATTATTGATAATCCTCTCACCTTTAATGGTGATTGTATTATCTTTTATATCCACAGAAACGTCTTTCTTATCCACTCCGGGAAGTTCCGCTTTTATGTTTATGGAACCATTATCATTATATATATCAACTGCCGGTTTCCAGGTGCAAAGATTAACATCATCTTCAACATCTTTTGAACGCATAACATCATCAAAAATCCGATTTATCTGATCCTGAAAATTTGTCATACTGACAAAGGGATCCCATCTTACAATACTTGTCATAATATATCCTCCTCTGATAATATAGTCAGTAATTATTAATTAATTTTAATTATATAGGTAGTTCTATTGCCTGTGGAAAAGTTAATCATCAGTTTTTTCTTGTCAAGCCAAAAATCATTCCTGATAAAAAGACCATTTCTATTTTTGTCTTGTGTGGCCAAGACCGCTTATGTTTTCAAATACCGGTCAAAGATTTTTTTCGGATGCATGCCAGGCAGAAAAAGCATATATAATTATTGCCATGGAAATAATATAATGTTAACCATTATCTATAAGCATTCAGGCGCAAAAGGATAAAGATTTGTGTTGTTTCCGGTTTAATATATTTTCAGAAATTATTAAGAGCTGTTAGGCATTGAATTTTTGTAACTTGATTATTGGGATTTCATTTATATATTAGTTGTAAGTTAATCTGCCGCTGTAATCAAAAGGCCGGTTAATATTTCTATGATTTTATGCGGATGTTGCTAAAGGTCTCGCTGCCTAAGTAAAATTTAAGCTTATATATCAGGAGCCGAACATGGATTATATTAAAATTAAATTTGGCAATGAATTTGGATTTTTAGATTCAGGACGAAAAAAAACCATTGAAGACATGTTCAGATCGATGACCCCGATGTTTTCTTTCTCTGAACGGGCATGGAAACCTCAGATGGATATTTATGAGACTGCCAAAGAGGTTATTGTTGTTGCCGAGATCGCCGGTATTGACAAAGAAAAACTTGAAGTTGGAATAAGCAGAATGGCGCTTCGGATAAAAGGAAGTCGCAATGAACTTCCACGTATTGAAAATGCTACATTCAGGCTTGCAGAAATACAATACGGAACATTTGAGCGCATACTTTATTTTCCGGTTCCAATAGACACTGAAAATGTTTCGGCATCCTATGCTAATGGTTTTTTACAGATACGGCTTGCCAAATTATCGTCTGATAAAATGCATAAAATTACAATAGCCGATGGATAAACTTAACCAGTTTGTTTTAAACCGGTTTTAACGCTGATTTATTCCTGATTTTTTAAAAGCTCTGGATAGAGCCGTTTGGAGGTATTAATGGATCAACAGCAACCACAGTTGGATTTAAAAACAGAGAAATTCCCTGAAATTCTTCCGATCCTCCCGTTGTTTGATAGTATGCTTTTTCCAAAAATGGCTTTGCCTCTTGTAGCAATGCAGGCAGAATCTGTTCAGCTTGTTGATGAGGCAATGTCTAAAGACCGTATCATCGGTCTTATCGCTTCCAGAAAACCTGGCAGTGAGCCCTACAATCCAAAAGAGGATCTTTACACTATTGGAATAAGTGCCGTAATATTACGAATGGCAAAGTCTTATGATAACAGCACCCAGCTTCTTGTCCAGGGGCTTTCAAGATTCAGGGTTTTAGAATTTATTGAGGGAAAGCCCTACCTTATGGCCAGGGTAGAACACATAAAGGATAAAGAGACCAAAGGCAAAGAAGCTGAAGCACTTGTTTCGAATATGTTAAGCCTGTTTACAAGAATCGTTGAGCTGACACCCGGTCTTCCAAAAGATATGGCCAGTATGGCAAAATCGATTCAGGAACCCGGGATGCTGGCTGATATGGTAGCTTCGGTTATCAATACAACTTTGGATGAAAAACAGAAAATAATCGAAACCGAAGATGTGCGTAAAAGATTGAAAGAGGTTACAAAGCAGGCCACCCACCATCTGGAAATCCTCGAGCTTGGAAATAAAATACAAACTCAGGTTAAAGGGGATATGGATAAAGGCCAGAGAGAATATTATCTGAGGCAGCAGCTTAAAGCTATCAAGGAAGAGCTTGGAGAAAAAGACGATTCGGGTGTTGAAGTAGAAGAATATAAAACCAAGGTAAAGGAGAAAAACCTGCCTCCTGAAGCGCTTAAAGAGGCTGAACGCGAATTAAACCGTCTTTCACGGATGCACCCTTCATCCGCCGAGTACACTGTTGCATCAACTTATCTTGATTGGCTCACAACTCTTCCCTGGAACGATAGCACAAAAGATAATCTTGACATAAAAAAGGCGAGGAAGGTGCTGGATGAAGACCATTACGGGCTTGAGAAGGCAAAGAAGCGAATAATTGAATTTCTTGCCGTGCGAAAATTAAAACCCGAATCCAAAGGACCTATTCTTTGTTTTGCAGGCCCGCCGGGAACCGGCAAAACATCTCTTGGCAAATCAATAGCAAGGGCGCTTGGGCGCAAGTTCATACGCATATCATTGGGAGGTGTTCATGATGAGGCTGAAATCAGGGGACACAGGCGCACATATATCGGAGCTCTTCCCGGACGTATTATCCAGGGGATAAGAACTGCCGGTGCAAACAATCCGATTTTCATGCTTGATGAAATAGACAAAGTAGGGAGCGATTTTCGCGGTGATCCTTCCTCAGCGCTTCTTGAAGTTCTTGATCCGGAACAGAATTTTTCGTTTTCCGATCACTATCTGGATGTTCCGTTTGACCTTTCAAAGGTAATGTTTATAACAACGGCCAATGTTCTTCACACAATACCGCCTGCTTTAAGAGACAGGATGGAAGTTCTTGAACTTTTAGGATATATGGAAGATGAAAAGCTGAAAATAGCCAACCGTCATCTAATTCCCCGGCAGATGGAAGCACACGGGCTTAAATCCGGGAATATAGTGTTTTCAGCCGGAGCAGTTAAGAAAATTATATCCGGTTATACTCGTGAAGCAGGGTTAAGAAATCTTGAAAGAGAAATAGCAACAATATGCAGAGGAGTTGCAACCAGTGTAGCAGAAGGAACGGCAAAGCACGTTGAAATCAAAGTCCAGAATATATCAAAATATCTTGGACCTGAACGCCTGTATCCTGAAGTCCTTGCGAGAACATCCACTCCTGGTGTTGCTACTGGCCTTGCATGGACTCAGTCCGGCGGTGAAATTCTTTTTGTTGAAGCAACTGCTATGAAAGGTAAAAGAGGATTAATCCTGACAGGGCAATTAGGCGATGTAATGAAAGAATCTGCCACAGCTGCATTAACTTTTATAAGATCAAATGCCAAACTTCTGGATATCGATGAAGACTATTTTGAAAATAATGAGATACATATCCATGTTCCTGCAGGCGCAATACCTAAAGACGGCCCTTCGGCGGGAGTGACAATGCTTACGGCTATATATTCTCTGCTGAAAAATAAACCAATAGAAAAATATCTTGCAATGACCGGCGAGATTACTTTAAGAGGCCAGTTACTTCCGGTGGGAGGAATAAAGGAGAAGGTTCTTGCAGCGTATAATATTGGAATAAAAACTCTTATTTTGCCGAAATGGAATGAAAAAGATCTTTTTGAAGTACCTAAAAAAGTGCAAAAAGCCATCAAGTTTCATTTTGCAGATAAAATGATCGATGTTTTAAAAATAGCAATAAAAAATAATAACTTATAAAATATTTAATTGCATAATCCGTAGGGGCGTATTGCCATACGCCCATAGCCATACGCCCCTACGGATTAGTGATATTATTAAAAAAATAATCTGATGAAAAATATTACTGCGTTAAATTATAAATTTATTTATTCACTGCTTGTTTTCAGCCTTTTTTTGCTTTTCAGCTGTTCGGGTGGAAGACAACCGGTTTCGATTTCTACGAAATATCCCCCGCCAACCGGCTATCCTAAACCATACCAGGTTTTTGGCAAATGGTATCAGCCTATCCCCGATTCGAAAGGTTATCATGAGCGCGGAACAGCATCATGGTATGGGGAGGATTTTCATGGTAAAAAAACTTCAAACGGCGAAACTTATAATATGCATGATATGACGGCTGCCCATAAAACTCTTCCTCTTGGGACAATCGTAAAAGTATTAAATCTTGATACAAATAAGGAAATAATTGTAAGAGTCAATGACAGAGGGCCATTTGTAAAAGACAGGATAATAGATCTTTCCCATGAAGCGGCAAAAAGGATAGGAATAGTTGGCCCGGGTACAGGTTCTGTGGAAATAGCTGCTATTGGCCAGGAAGTGCAGTCCGAAACTGACCAGGCTGCTTTACTTGATTATTACTCCGGAAACTTTACTTTCCAGGTTGGGTCTTTTGCAGATAAAAGCAATGCTGAAAGATTAAAAGCCAAGCTTGAGCAAAAGTATAAAAATGCACATATAAATGTTTTTGACGATGGTAACAGAATTTATTACAGGGTCCGCGTAGGATTATGCTCAAAACTTGAAGATACCGCCAAATATGAAAAAATCCTAACGAAAGACGGGTATGCCGGTGTTATTACAATCGCTGAATAGTTCGATTATGGCTTTAGCCGGGTATTATGCATAAGTCTTATGGTGCTGATAAAACATATGTTTTTCTGGACAGAGATGGAGTGATCAACAAAGATTCCCCGGACTATATTAAAACCTGGTCCGAATTCGAATTTATTCCCGGAAGCATTGAAGCTATAAAATGTCTTTCTGAAAACAATTACCATGTCATTGTTATCACAAACCAGTCCATGATAAACCGTAAAATCTCAACATCCGGACATCTTGAATATATTCATGCGATGATGAATAAAGCTGTACAGAATGAAGGTGGAGAAATAAAGGATATCTTCTTCTGCCCCCACTCACCCGAAGAAGCCTGCACATGCCGTAAGCCAAAGCCCGGACTCATCCATCAGGCAGTAAAAAAATATAAGATAAATATCGCCGAATCTGTAATGGTTGGCGACAGCGCAAAGGATATTGAATGTGCTAAAAGAGCCGGATGCAAATACACCATACTTGTCAAAACCGGAAATTACATTAAAGCGATTAGTTTTTTGGAAGAAAAGAAAATGCTGCCCGATTATGTTGCCGCCGATCTTCTTGATGCTGTGAGATGGATAATGAAATATGGAAGAGCTGGCTCATAAGCAGTCCGGTTCATAAATCCTTTAGCAGATAAGGTAGATCTTAATGCATTTAAAGAAAGTTCGTTTTTTTTATGTTCGATAAAGGTGATTATTTCCTTGACCCCTTTTGGCTAATAATAATATTTAACTGAAGCCTTCTTCTGATGGCGGGAATTTACCTCACATTACCGTAACGGGAATATATAACTATTCAGGCGATAAATAATGATACCCATGATAATATCAATAGTCGGCAAAGCGGAATCAGGCAAAACAACTCTTGTGGAAAGATTAATTCCCGAACTTAATAAAAGGGGATATAAAGTAGGTACTGTAAAACATGCGGCACATGGTTTTGAAATTGATAAAAAGGGAAAAGACAGCCGGCGGCATATGGATGCCGGAGCTGATGCCGTGATAATAGTTTCCAATGAACGCATCATGATAAATAAAAAAAATAATAATGAAACACTTGATTCGGTTGCAACTTATTTTTCAGGTGTGGATATTATAATATGCGAAGGATTCAAAAAGGAAAATAAACCTAAAATTGAAGTTTTCAGAAAAGCCAGGCACGACAAGCCGGCTTGTATGGGTGATAATAACCTTATAGCGCTTGTAACTGATGACGATATTGATCTTGATATTCCAAAATTTGCTCATGAAGACATAAAAGGTGTTGCTGATCTCATCGAAAAGAAATTTCTATGAATACAGATACTGTAAATATTATAAAAAACTGGTTTACCGGTTATGTATCGGGTTTTTACAGAGATGACCCGGAATATAACCAGCCGGTATATCTTAAAGAACAGCATACAAAGCGTGTTTGCAGTAATATAATAATGATAGGCAAAGAGCTTGGTCTTAGTCCGCATGATTTGATAATTGCAGAAATCATTGCCTTATTACATGATATAGGAAGATTCAGGCAATATGAGTTATATCGTACTTTCGTTGATTCAGTTTCAGAAAATCACGCCAGACTGGGATTGAGGCAGTTGGGAGTCAATAAAGTTTTAAGTAAATTTCCAGGAAATGACAAACGCCTGATTTCAAAAGCCATAGCTCATCACAATGCCTTATTTCTTCCCAAAGAAGATGAAAGGACTCTTTTTTTTATCAAACTTATCCGGGATGCCGATAAGCTTGATATATGGAACCTTTTTGCTGATTATTACAATGGGAAGCGGTCTAATAACACTATGGATCTGGATCTTCCTGATGAACCGGTATTTTCGAAAAAAATTATTGAAGCCATTTCCGGACAAATAGTTGTTAACATGAAAGATTTAAAAACAAAGAATGATTTTAAACTTCTTCAGTTAAGCTGGGTGTTTGATATAAATTTCATACCTTCATTTAAAATAATAAAGCAAAATGATTATATAACAAAGATAGCAAACAGCCTTCCAGTCTCAGAAGAAATATCTGAAATTGTAAACTTAGCTTCTGATTACGTTGATACAAAGCTGGGTTTATCCTTATAAAAGCAATATGGAAATAGCCGGATTAAAATGACAGCCAGACTAAAAGTTTTTTTGATGATTTTAATGACGCTGGCGCTTTTTTTCGGCTTTCTTCATATATTTATACTGCACGGGGAAATATATAATTTTGAAAGGCTTCATATATTTCTTTTTAATCTGTGCAGCGGCGGAACAATACTTTTATATTTTACCGAAGGTAAAGAAAGGCTTTCATTAAATACCTTTTTCTTTTCTTTTCTTGCCTTAAGTTATGCAGTTTGTGCCTTTTTTAAACTTTATCCCGTTTCGATGCTGATAGCTTTAGTGCTTGCAGTAATTGTTGAAAAAATAAGGATTAAGAGATTTACTTTTCTTCCATACAATTTTTTCAATTTATCGCCGGTATCCGAAAATTTTCATCAGGCGTCCCTTTTATGTCTTTCAATCGGACTTGTTGTATCCAGCCTTGTTATCGCAAATAATGAATATTTAAAATATGTGTCTTTTCCAAAACTTACAATGGACACGTTCTTTTTGGGATTTTCTTTTCCGCTGTCATTGATAACAATGTCTGTAATGTTTTCACTCATGAAAAACAATGTAAGATTTATCATACGCCTGTTAAAAGATGCCGGTTTCTGGGCTGTTAATTTAGGAGTAATAATATTTTTTCTGTTTATCATGTTCGAAAAACCTAAGTTCCAGCTTATTGTAACTTCAATTCTTTTTATTGCGGTGGTTGTGATTTTCGTGCTTTTTGTAAAACTTGGAATAAAAGCCCAGCAAAAAAAATTTTTATCGTCGGGAATGGTGTTTCTGCTTTTTACCGCTGTTACAGGAATACTTTACATCATTTTGAAATTTCTTCCCGGATACAGCCAGGATGAATTGAAGTTTCTTTTAAGACTGCATGCCTTTGCTTCTCTTTATGGATGGAATTTAAGCGGGCTTGCTATTTTGTGCAGATATAATGATTTTCCGATAATGCTTGACTCTAAATCAATTATACTCGTTCACTGGATTACAGTAGTAATACTTGCACCTTTAGGATATTATTTTAAACCTTTTGCTGTTTCTGCTGTAGTCCTTTACGCTGTGATGCTTTATTTCGTTCTTTTCAGCAAGGGCTCCGGCAAAACACTTAACAACTGATACTTTTCAGACAGGAGATAGACATTTTGATCATAGCCGGACTTACAGGCGGGATAGCAACAGGTAAAAGCACCGTATCCGGGTTTTTAAGGCAGGCCGGTGCTGTAATAATAGATGCCGATATTATTGCCCGTGAAGCTGTTTTGAAAAATAGTCCGGCCTGGCATAAAATAGTTGAAGCCTTCGGCAAAGAAATACTTCTTCCTGATCAAGAGATAAACAGAACTTATCTGGGAGATATTATTTTTAAGGATTACAAAAAAAAAGAAATTTTAAATAAAATAGTACATCCTTTTGTATCAATAAAAACGGCTGAAATACTTGAACATATACGAAAGACATCTCCAGGCTCTATAATAATTCTTGATATTCCTCTTCTTATTGAAGCCGGAATGTATAGAAAACTGGAAGACGTAATTCTTGTTTATGTGCCCGAAAATATCCAGCTAAAAAGGCTTATGGAAAGAGACTTGATTTCCGAAAAAGATGCAATGTTTAAGATTCGTTCCCAGATGCCGATTGAAGAAAAAAAACAACATGCCACCATTATAATTGATAACAGCGGAAGCATTGAGGCGACAAGACAAAAAGCAATGGAAGTATTTAATTACCTGAAAGATAAAAAACAAAAGGCTCAGGCTTGAATAACCCATATGTGGGGCGCGAGGCTTTTTTTGCAACCCACAACAGTGGATGTTTATTCCAATATTTCCTCTATCGGCAATATCTGTTTGCCATGACGTACCGTAAGGATAGATATTTGTTCCGGTTCGATACGATAAATGATCCGATAGTTACCATAAATGAGTTCTCTAAACCGGCCGTTATCAATTTCAGGCACTATTCTGCCAATTTCCGGTGAAAATTTTAGATGCCCAATTTTCGAAAATACTGTTTTAACCCATTGTTCTGCTGCTGAAGGCTTATCCTGGGCAATGTATGCAGCTATTTCTGAAATCCTGTCCACTGCAAGTGGTGACCAGACGATATTCATTTAATAACTCGGCTTAAAACTTTTTCCATGACCTCCACATGATCTATACCCTGTCCGTTTTCTATCTGGTTTATAGATGTCTGGATATCCGTTAATAGTTCAATTTTTTCCTGCATGGCTTCATATTCGATTGCATCAATAAGGACAGCAACGCTTTTTCCATGCTGAGTAATTATAACAGGCCTTTTCGTATTATGAACTTGTTTAATAAAGTTGGCGATGCCGGTTCTTATCTCAGATAATGGCTTGATATCGTCGTTTATTCTCAGTCTTTGCATGGTGTACCTCCATGTATTTAATGTTTATTGTACAATATAACGTACAAAAGATATTAAAGCAAGTTAATGTTTAAGAGGCATATAGTAATTGTCATAAATCTGTTCCGATTGGGTATGGGTACGTATGCTATCCGCAGGAATCAAATCTGCCCTTTGCCAACGGTGGCAAATTCGCTTACATGTAATTCTAACAGCCCCGAAATAATTTACTCTCGCGAAGCCGTTTATCGTATCCACCTGTAAAAACTATATTATAAAATTTGGGGGCGTCATCGAAGCCCTTAAACAAATTTTCTGCGGTTAGCATACATACCCATACCCAATTACAACCAAGCAATCGGAATATTATTATGACAAATGCTATAATACCCAGTTCTGCCGTCTTTATCGTCAGCGGCCTATTTTAATCAAGGTGAGTCAAGAGCAGACTTGACCCATCGCCCTAATTCAATCGGAACAGATTTATGACAAATGCTGTTAAGTTTAATTTTATACTCCCATAATACAGCCACACGGGTTGACAAATTAAAAATAACACGCATTTTAGTTCATATTTATATAGTATCTGAAAACTGACTTTTGACTGGAGGAATTATGAGTAATCAAGCAGAAACCCATGAATTCAAAACGGAAGTTAAGCAACTTTTGAAGCTTATCATCAACTCTCTTTATTCAAACAAGGAGATATTTCTTCGCGAACTGATATCCAACGCGTCGGATGCCATAGACAAACTGCGATTTGAGGCCCAAACAAACCCCGACATTCTGGGTAATGACACGGAATTTAAGATTAAGCTAAACCCGGACGGAATCAAACAGACATTTGAAATCTCGGACAATGGCATCGGAATGACCTATGATGAGGTCATGGAAAACATCGGAACCATTGCTCAGAGCGGAACGGCTGCTTTCATGGCGGCCATGGAGCAGATCAAGGGCGGCACCCTTACCCCTGAACTGATCGGCCAGTTCGGTGTCGGATTCTACAGCGCCTTTATCGTAGCTGACAAGATCACACTCCTGACCAGAGCGGCCGGATCGGAAAAGGGGGTTCGCTGGGAATCCCATGGAGACGGGACCTATACCATTGAAGAAGCTGAAAAGGAAAGCCGGGGAACTTCAATAACCCTTGAACTAAAGAAAAAAGAAGACGGGGAACAGGATTTTACGGATGAATGGGTCATCAGACGCATTGTCAAGCAGCATTCCGATTTTGTCAGCTATCCGGTGGTTATGGATGTGGAAAAAGAAGAACCCATTCCGGAATCAGAACAACTCAAGGACAAGGACGGCAAGCCCCTTGGAAAGACCACCCGCAAGGTTGTAAAGGAAGAAACCTTAAACACCATGAAGGCGATATGGGCCAAGGCCAAGGAGGAGGTCGAGGACAAGGAATATGAAGAGTTTTACATGCATATCAGCCATGACTGGAATCCGCCCCTGGCAAGGCTGCACAGCAAATTCGAAGGAACCACCGAATACACCGCCCTTCTGTACATCCCGTCCAAAGCGCCCCTTGACCTGTTTAACCCTGAAGCAAAACATGGTATCCATCTTTACTGCAAAAGGGTTTTTGTCATGGACGACTGTGCGGAGCTGATGCCGGAATATCTCCGGTTTGTAAAAGGGGTTGTGGATTCATCGGACCTCAGTCTTAATATCAGTCGTGAGATTCTCCAGCAAAACGCCCTGGTGAGAAATATCCGCCAGAATCTTGTCAAAAAGATTTTAGAACTGCTGAAAGGTCTGGAAGACAAAGAATACGAAAAATTCTACGAGGAATTTGGGCCCGTTCTTAAAGTAGGTATTCATACAGACTTTGAAAACAAGAATAAAATCGCCGAATTGGCGCGATTTAAGACAAGCAAATCAGACGGCAAGTGGGTTTCACTCAAGGCGTATGTGGACAATATGCAGCCCGATCAGAAGGAAATCTACTACATCACCGGCGATAACATGGCCGCTCTCCTGAACAGCCCTCTTTTGGAGCAGCTCAAGGCAAAGAATTATGAGGTCCTGCTCATGTCCGACCCGATAGATGAATGGGTGGTTCAATCTCTCACCGAATACGAAGGCAAATCGTTGAAAAGTGCTGAAAAGGGTGACCTTGTGTTAGACAAGGTCGACAATGACAAAAAGGATAAATATGATGGTCTTTTCAAGCAACTCCGTCTGCTTTTGGAAGAAAACATAAAAGAAGTAAAACCGTCCACCCGCCTCACCGATTCGTTGGCCTGTCTTTCCGGGGCCAGTTCCGACATGAGCGCCTACTTGAAAAAAATTCTCAAGGCCTCGGGTCAAAAAACACCCGACACAAAAAGGATTCTCGAACTGAACATGGACCATCCGGTTGTAGATAAGATCAATTCGATCTTTGAAAAGGATGCTGCTGCGCCGGTTCTCAAAGATTACGCCCGACTTCTGTTTGACCTTGCTACCATCAGCGAGGGTGGCAAAATAGACGACCCTGCCGGTTTCACCCGCCGGGTGGGTGAGCTGATGTCCGACGCTATAAAATCATGAGCGTTTCAAGGATCGCTTCACCCATATGATTTCTGCCTTTCGTTTAAAGATGCCCATCGTTTCGGGCAGGCCCGATTTGCTCGTTTTTCGTGCCTGCCCGCCTCGATCTTTGGGAAGAGCAAATGGTGTCACTCATTAAAGTCTCCATTTGACCTATGACATATTTGGCAAAAGGCCAAATGTAGACTTGATCTGTATGCTTACAGCTCAAATGGGTGACGTTGAGAAGGAAACGGGCTGAAGGTTTTCCGTTAACCATCAATTCCTATGATTTCTGCGAAAGAGTATAGTGAGCCAGGAGGCTTCCCTTCCAGTAGTTATTGGTTGGATTATAAAAGTACATTTTGAAAATATTAAGACTTTCTTTGCGCAATACTCCCGGAGTTATTGATATCTTGTTGTCTTTGTACAATGGAGAAAGATCTTTTGTGTTACAATTTGTTCCTCCTCCCATAACATCCTCATATGCAAATACTATTTTCCCTATACCGGCCAGCAGTATGGCACCGAAACACATAAGGCAGGGTTCCATGGTACAATAAATTATTATTTCCTGCCTGCTTATTTCATTATAGTCTTTCATTCCGGCAAGATTTCTTAAAGCAATTATTTCGGCATGGTCGACTTCATTTAAAACGCTTTTGGCAGTTCCTTCTCTTTTGCCTGTTGCAATGATTTTATCTTTATGAACTAATACACAGCCTACAGGAAATTCTCCTTGTTCAAGTGCTGTCTGCGCAAGATTAAGAGCTTTTTCCATAAAATATTCATGATCCATTTTAATCCTTTTTAAGACTCAATTCTACAGATACTATTGTCGCATGGGCAGCTTCCATCAACATCATAGACGTATAAAATTCTTGATTCTGCTTCAGCCCTGGTTTCGGAAATAAGAGGGAAAGTAAATCCTGCCGAAAGTTTTATAAGTTCGGGTTTTGCCGGAATAGTATCAAGCCCGGTTGAAATAATTTTACCGGTTAATCCGTCAAGGATATCTGCATCCACTCCGTTTGTAACCGCGACTACCGGAACCTGGTAACCGGCTACAAGTCTTGATACCGCTAATGCAGGGCGGTGACGGGTTGTTATCGAACCGGGACCGTATTTAATTATCATGCATATACGGGTTTCCACCGATATGAGGAAATCCACTTTGATTATTGCTTTCTTGTCTCCGGCCTGGGCTAAAAGATCATAATGCGGTTTGATATCTTTTTTTTCGTATAATTTATTATTTACCAGAAGTCGGGCTATATTTTGCCTGTAGCGCTCGTCATGGGTATCTTCTAAAATTTCACCGGTAATAAAATCGGTTGTTTGTCCTAAAATTAAATGATGACCTTCCATTTTATCTTTCAATCGTTATCTTTCAAATAGTTCTTTACAATTCACCATACATGTGGATAAATCTGACAGCTTAATAAAGTCGATAAAGAATCCTATAACAGGTAAGCAAGTATGTCAATTCGTGAAAATTTTGAAAAGCGTGAAGAAGGTTTCATGTCTCCTTTTGGTTGTCCCAGTTCAAAATCCAAAGGACGCATCAGACAGGAGGACCCATGTCCGGTAAGAACAGCCTTCCAGAGAGATAGAGACAGAATAGTATATTCCAATGCATTCAGGAGATTAAAACATAAAACGCAGGTTTTTTTATCACCTCTTGGCGATCATTACAGAACGCGTTTAACACATACACTTGAGGTCGCTGAAATCGCAAGGACAATAGCCCGGGCTATGAGACTAAACGAGGATTTAACCGAAGCAATCGCTCTTGGGCATGATTTGGGGCATACGCCTTTCGGTCATGGCGGGGAAACGGCTTTAAAAGAAATATATTCTCCCGATTTTTCTCATAACGAACAGAGCCTCAGAGTTGTCGATCATCTTGAAAACAAGGGCAATGGCCTCAATTTATCCTATGAAGTAAGAGATGGCATTTTGAAGCATTCAAAAGGATATGGCAAGATACTTCCCTTTGATACTCCGGAAGAGCTGGCATTTACCGTGGAAGGCCAGGTTGTGCGTATTGCCGATATAATGGCTTATTTAAACCATGATCTTGACGATGCAATCAGAAGCGGCGTAATAAGCAGAGATCAGATTCCAAAAGAGTGTTCCGATATTATCGGTCTTACACATTCGGAACGCGCAACAACTATGATAAAGGATCTTATTTTTTCCAGCAAAGAATCTGACGGCAAACTTGTTCTTAAAATGAGTGACAACATTTATAGCGCCATGACAAATTTAAGAGAGTTTCTTTATGAAAATGTTTATCGTTCTCCCAATGTGCATAACGAATTTGTCAAAGCAAAAAAAATACTATCGGAACTATATACTTATTTTATAGATGATAAAATATTGTTTCGCGAGGAGCTGTCAAATATGGAGATGATAGACATATACAAAAAAAAGAGTCTTGGCGAAGAAACTTATGAAAGAATTGTGTGTGATTTTATTGCCAGTATTACTGATCGTTATGCCCTTAACCTTTACTCAAAAATCTTTTTACCGGCACCTCTTGTTTGATGGACTTATACCGAGATGAATTCTTTAGCTGAAAACATAATATCCCAGGAAGAAAAATACTCCGTTATTTTAGACAGGCTTGAGTTAATCTATAAAAAAATGGATGATAAATATAAGGAACTTTCCGGATATTACGGATTTTATTGCACTGGATGTGAAGACAACTGTTGTTTTACAAGATTTTACCACCACACATTTGCGGAGTATCTTTATATAAAAAAAGGTCTTGATACACTTGATGCGGTAAACAGGAAAGAAATAAAAGAAAAAGCGGTTTTAATTTGCAGGCAGACAGAAGAACTGGACAAATACCGTTCACAGGTTCATCTTTTGTGCCCTTTAAATTATGAAGGAATGTGTGTTTTATACGCATATCGCCCTATGATATGCAGGCTGCACGGCCTTCCCCACGAGCTTGTTCTGCCCGGCAGAGAAAAAAGCTTAAGCCCCGGATGTGATGAGTTTAAATCTCAATGCGGTGGTAAAGAGTATATGAAATTTGACAGAACTCCTTTTTATGTTGAAATGGCCGGAATTGAACAAGATATAAAAAAAGCACTGGATATTTCCGAAAGGATAAAGATGACGGTAGCCCAGATGCTGACAACTCTGTAACGAATCACCAATTACTTTCAACACCGGTTTCAATTATTTCAATATGAATTTCTTTATGTACTATAACAAGGAAAAGTCTGAGATATATCTACAATTGTAGCCTGGCCGCCTTCTTTCTTTATGGCGCTGACAGTACTTTCCAGGTCATTATGCCCCCGTGCCACAACCACAACACGGCAACCGTTGCGGCCCAGCTCTTCAGAGATCGAACGCCCTATACCGTGTGACCCTGCTGTAACGACAGATAGTTTTCCCTTAATTCCCAGATCCATTTTGCTCTCCCTTTTTTGCAAATAAAAGATATCTGTTATAAAAGGTATCTACCTTTCTATCCCTATCTATTTCATATTCAATGAAGACCTGTTGATTTGCACCCAAATAACAGCCTTCTTGGGAGATCCTTTGTAGGTACACTCTGCAAATGAAATTTCGTCAAATGGTCCGGAAGAGGACGCTTTAACCAGTATGCCCATATTGTTCAGCCGAATAGTAAGTGGGATCATTTTTAAATGCCGGTCAATATCCATCAACACTTCAGTTACGTGTCTGAGATGACTTTCAGGCGTGTCCGGATTTCTTCCGAGCACTTCTATTTTCCGGTTAATATCATTGATAATCTGCTTTGCTTCACTGGCAACATTTTTGTTGCCCAATTTTGCAGAGCGATTTTTATTTTCTTCCGACAGCTTTAGCTTTATCTCAAGAATGTCCTGCTGTCTTTCAAACTCTTCTTTAAGCAATTTCAAATCTGCAATTTTATCCAGCTCATGAGTAAACAACAGAACAAGTATCCGGTGCTGCAATTCTTTCTGTGCGGTTGCCATATCCGGGTGAGGCACAACAATGATGGGTTCTTCAAAAGATACTGATTGTTGCAAAACATCCTTTTGCACAATTTCGCCGATAAGTTCCACGCCGAAAGAGATCTTTTCCTTGTATTGTGTGACCAGCAAACCGAAAAGTTTGTCCGAATTATTCTGTTTAAAGGCATTTTGTACGCTGCGGCAATTGTTAAACCACCGTGAAAATTCATTGCGGCTTGTGAAGACGGTTTTTAAAACCGGAGAGTTTCCCCAGAGTGCAGGATCGAGGCTTATGGGGCCGGGAATTTGTTCCGTCATTCCGGCTATCGTTTCCAGGGCGAGAAGAACAGGCTTTTTTAGCTTACCGCGATAATTTGGGACCAGGGGAATTTTGGTCTTGGTCTCGGAAAGAATCCGGTTAATTTCATTAATCAAGGCCTTTTCATGCTTTAGGTGCTCACGGTGAACGGCCAGTTTTCCTATAAATTGTTTACGCCAGTTTTTTAACGAATTAAATAGATTAACGCCCATTATCCGACCTCAGCGTGCCCGCAGTTTGATTTGTTGATCAAGAATATTCAGCGCTTTATTTCATTACCTCCAAAATCATACAGGGTATAATCAGGAACCCTGTATTCCATGCTCCATACAAATACCTGAAACTATAATTAAAACTTGCTGATGTCAACGATATAATTCTTTGCCTGTTTCATCCTCGTCACCCTAATCGTATCTCATCAAAATATTTCTTGACGCTGGCGACTGTCGATTTAAACATCCTTGAACCTGCCATTACCGTGAATATGTCATCCACGTTCCCGCAGGTCCTGGCAAATTCCGGCCCTATAATAACTGCAGGTTCAGGCGCTTTTGGCTGTTTTTTCATAGCTTCTATATACATTTCAAGACGTTGCTTTAATATAAGAAAATAGTCAATTTTCTGACCAATCATAAGATAAGTTGTTTCAAAAATGTTTTGCGAATACTGATAAACCTCTTTCCAGTAAAACGCTGCAAGTTGGTCCTTATGCATAAAGTTTTCAAGAAAATAGGTTATACTCCATCCGGTGCTTATAAATTTCAATATCTGGAGTTCATATTCGACTGTTTCCCGTTTAATCTTCGCCTCCGCCGGCAAAAGCGACATAATCGTTTTTAAGTCCTGACGATCAATAGCAAAATTAAACAGACCCTCTCCGGCTTTTTCGATTCCTGATCTTTCTGTTTTTGATTTTTCCATGAGCCTTATTAATAAAAAATAGTTTGTTCACTTCACATATCAGTCCGGATTACTGATGGCGGCCCATCAGAAACTAAAGGGCCCGCTGTCCTTATTTACCATATGAGCAATTTCATATATGCGTTTGAGCCAAAAACTCACAAGCCTGTCATTCCCACGACGTTTCCGGGCGGAAACCCGGTTTGTACCTTACTGGAATTATGGATGCCCGACAAGAGCATCCGTGCATGGTAAAACGGTTTGCAATTGCCTCAATTATGTTTTGGATAATATCAAAAACTATAAGCCCGGTCAAGAAGACAAAAAATACAATCATACACACCCCCACCCAATAGATTAGAATAAGCTGCAATAGGAACCGCAGACAAACTCTATAAGCTTTTTTCTCAATCGCATTCAATTTAATCATTTTGATTAATACGTTTAAAAAAAATCGTATAATTTGATTTCAAATGCAGCAACTCAAAAATAAATTGTGACACCCATAAAAAAATCATGGGGGTATCTAAGAATTATTCATTTTTGCACAATATTTTGCCTTGACCTTTTCTGCTATTTTTTCTGCTATTACTGTATATTGTTACCACTTTTAAACAATATAAAACTATTTTGGATAATGGATATGACTTTCTGGCGCGTTCCGTTTGATGCAAATGATATAGAAGTTTCCAGGGGCACGGTATATATCCTTGATGACAGATGTAAAGGATGCGGATATTGCATTGAATATTGCCCAAAGCAAATGCTTGAATTTTCATCAAAATTCAATAAAAAAGGATATCACCCTCCTGTTGCAAAAAATCCGGATGACTGTGTGAACTGCCATTACTGTGAAATCATCTGTCCGGAATTTGCAATCTATTCAACAGAAGCCAGTTCGTCAACGTGAACATAAGGGATCAGAGAGATCATGGTTATGAGCTATTTTTACCTTGAACCCGCGAATTTTTGAATCCCGGGACCCTTTCTCTTAATCAAATATTTAAACGAGGATAAATGAAACCAGCTGTACTTACAGGCGCACATTATATTACAGGCGATGAGGCCTGTGCAGAAGGAGCCCTTGCTGCAGGGTGCAAGTTTTTTGGCGGCTATCCCATTACACCTGCAACCGAAGTGGCCGAACGCATGTCTGAAAGGCTTCCGGAAGTCGGCGGAACTTTTATTCAGATGGAAGATGAAATTGCCACAATGGCATCCATTCTTGGCGCTTCATGCGCCGGAGTCAAAAGCATGACTGCAACATCAGGCCCGGATTTCAGTCTGATGATGGAAAACATAGGACTTGGAATTGTTACGGAAACACCATGTGTTGTAGTTAATGTGCAACGTGCCGGTCCTTCCACTGGGCTTCCCACAATGGGGGCACAGGCAGATATGATGCAGGCCAAATGGGGATCACATGGAGATTATGAAATCATCGCCCTTGCCCCGTCTTCTCCTCAGGATATTTTTTATCAGACAATAACAGCCTTTAGTAACTTAGCAATAATAAATTGAACAATTATGTTGACATTTAGCTACGGTAATGATATGCATTATGTATGTCAAACACTGTTGAGAAAATCAAGGTAAAGTATGGGTATTTACGTTCACATTTAGATGAGAAGGTTCTTCGTCTATGGGCGGCGGTAGAAGCACAGTCACTAGGCAGAGGGGGTATCTCCCAAGTGTCGGAGGCTACTTCATTATCAAGAACGACTATAT
>NZ_JBAMMY010000295.1:0-8670 GCF_051233685.1 Desulfobacterium sp. N47 | reverse complement strand
CTCTGACCTGATGGCTTCCAATGCAACCTTTGCTTTAAAATTCCCTGGATATTGCTTTCTCATTCTGTCTCCTTTATAATGGAGTCAATATCACAGAAAAAGTAGCTTAACCATCAGTTCAAATTTCGGGGTCCATTATACTATCACTTTATGGGATATAAATAAAAAAAGGGGGGCTTATAGCCCCCCTTTTTTTTATTGTCTCAAAATATCAAGCAATTCCAAGTTTAAACTTTAAAGATTTTAAAGTGTTTTTCATAAGCATTGTAATTGTCATAGGTCCAACACCACCGGGAACCGGTGTAATATATCCTGCGATTTCCTTAGCCGCATCAAAATTAACATCACCTTTTAATATGGCTATTTTTTTGCCCGTTTTTTCACTGACTTTTTCACCAACCCTGTTTACTCCCACATCAATAACACAGGCGCCCGGTTTAATCCATTCAGGTTTTACTAAGTCAGGAACACCGGCTGCTACAATAAGAATATCTGCGCGTTTGCAATGCGAGGCCATGTCTTTTGTTCTTGTGTGAACAATAGTTACAGTTGAATTTGCGCCGGGACCTTTTTGAAGCATCATGTTTGCGATGGGTTTTCCAACAATATTGGAACGTCCTACAACAACAACTTCGGCACCACTTGTTTCAACTCCGGCGCGAACGATCATTTCCTGGATTCCTGCAGGTGTACATGGAGCAAATTTAACCTCTGAACCACCAATCATTAAACGACCGACATTGACCGGATGAAAACCATCAACATCTTTATCCGGATCTATGGCGTTTAAAACCTTCTTCTCATCTATATGCTTTGGCAGCGGCAGTTGTACCAGAATGCCATTTACGGAATCATCCTTGTTGTAGTTATCTATGGTAGCAAGCAAGTCTGCTTCCGATATGTCAACGGGGAGACTTTTCAGATCCGGGTTCGATTCGTTAATAGGCTTGCCCGGCATCATTTCTTTAAAACCAACACGATGTGCAGTCTGAATTTTTAAAGTTACATAGGAAATTGAAGCTGGGTTTGCACCAACTAAAATTGTAACCAAACCCGGAACTACACCATGTTTTCCCTTGATTTCAGCAACCTCTTTTGTAATTTCTTCCAGTATCTGTTCCCGGATTTCGGTTCCCAGGATTAATTTTGCCGGCATTTTAAATCTCCTTTCAAAAAAAAGTTATAAATTCAAATTATTCAGGTTTATTTTACAATATTGCTCAACTATTTAGTCCATTAGATAATTCTTGTCAAGTAAGCAAGAACTTTTAAACCTTCTTTTGTGCTACAACGGATAAGGAACATTTTTAAGCCCGGTAGTTTCATCAAATCCAAGCATTATATTCATATTCTGCACCGCCTGCCCCGATGCTCCTTTTACAAGATTATCTATAGCAGAAATTAAAATGATCCGCTTTGTTTCTTTATCTATAACAAACCCTATGTCGCAGTAATTTGTGCCTCTCACATGCAAGGTATCAGGTAGCCTGTTCTGATCATACAATAGTCTGACAAAGGGCCGCCCGGAATAAAAAGATTTCATACATTCGTTAATATCCTGGGCACTGATATTTTTTTTAAGTTGTGCATAACTTGTTGTAAGCATACCCCTTGTCATTGGCACAAGATGTGGCACAAAAGTAATTTTTATATCTTTGCCTGCTTCACAGGACAGGATTTCATTGATTTCGGGATTGTGCCTGTGGGATGCAACTTTGTAAGCCCTGAAAGATTCATTAACTTCGCAAAAATGGGATGAAAGGGCAAGGGAGCGTCCTGCACCGCTTACACCGGACTTTGAATCGGTGATAATGGTTTTGGCGTCAACAAGTCCCGCTTTCAGCAAAGGGATAAGCGGAAGCAGTGTACTTGTAGGATAACATCCGGGGTTGCCGATTAAATCAGCAGTTTTTATCTTGTCATAATATACTTCGCTAAGCCCGTAAACCGCTTTTTCAAGAAGATCCTTTGCGGTATGTTCCTGGTAGAAAGAAGAGTAGACTATATGATTTTTGAATCTGAAATCAGCTGAAAGATCAATAACCTTTTTCCCCTTATTGATCAGAACCGGCGCAATTTCCATCGGTATTTTATGGGGAAGCGACAGAAAAAAAAGTTCAGCTCTTTTATAAAGTTTCTCAACGGAAAGCTCTTCGCATACAAGATCAGTATGACCTGCCATAGAAGGAAATACTTTATCAAATCTTAACCCGGCATATTGCCTTGAAGTAATAACCGTTATCTTTACCTTCGGATGCCCCGAAAGAATACGCACAAGCTCAGCGCCTGCATATCCTGTGGCACCAACGACTCCAACTCTGACCATTTCTACCTCCGTTTGAAACCTTTATAAAACACAGCTCAATGCTTTGTTCGCTTAAATGGTGTGGGTCATTTAAAGCTTTTCAGTTTATAACCATCTGTATTGCAATAATAATTTATTTATTGAAAAAATTTTATATCTTAAAAAATACTCAAAATGCAACATAATTGATGGTCTTTTAAAAAGCCCGCAAATCATTATGCCTTACTTGGATAAGCCTGCCCCGGCAGGATTATCAGGAACAAATTTAATCTGCAGTACATCAAACGCATGTTTTATGTGCTATCATACTGATTTCGGTAATAGCACCCTTTAAGTCATCCAGTTCTTCTTTTGTCGGACTGCTGCGGTGGTATTTTTCTATTGAGCAAATAGACTGGATGTTCTCGTATTGTAAAATGCGTTTTTTCAGTGTTTCATCAATCGGCATTACTGTTTCAAGGCCATTAATAAGATCGATAAAAGTGTGATTATCCGGCAGTTTTTTGTGATAATCCAATATTGCCATTACATAACCTTCCAAAGACATGGAAAGTAAATTATACCTTATATCAGCGCCAAAACGGTTTTTTTCACCTTTGGGTGTTGCAGCTTTAAGATATTGGTCGCCGTTTTTCAGCCACTTTCGCCAGTCTAAATCAGTTTCATTCATAATTATTTGTTTCATTCAATTTCCTTATTGGTGCTGGAAGATTTTTCAAAAATTTTTGTAAGATCAAAGCCAAAATACCGCAAACACATCAGAAGCAATAATGCAGCGCCTCCTTCATCCAAATTCCCGACAAACGGGATGTTATCAGGAATAACTTCAATCACTCCCACACCGATATTAAGGAGATAACATATTGATATGAGACCCAAACATGCAATAATAAAATTTTTCACCGTACCCCCTCAGATACAATAGCAAAGCGGACTTTTAACTGAATCACTTATTCTTATTATATCACATTATATCACAAAGCCACATTATGCCTGTTTTGAAAAAAAACGGACTCACCGCCATTGGCCAGCAATTTTTTCATGTCATCAAAGCTGATTTTACAATCACCGTTTACTCCCCAATCACGACCCCAGGAGTTACGCAGCAAGAAATATTTTTCCCTGGCATTTACGCCCCGGCATAAAATGCAGTGTCCACCCATCTCATCTCCCGTTGCGTGGATGAATCCTTTATCATCGGTATCAAACATATTCTCCAGCCATGGCAGACCCAAAACAGCCGGACCCCGGTATCCCACTCCAAGGGCAAGATCATTCAAACTAAAACCCCAGTAGTAGGAATCAAAAAAGCCTTTTTTTTGTACTATCTTGACACCGGACAGCACAGAAGTACCTTCGTACTTCTGTTGCGCACCCGGATATGAACCACCCGGCCATTCATCGATCTTCTGGGCCTCCCAATAAACAGCTTCCCGTGCAAAGGCATTGGTCAAGCCAGGCACTTCGGCAGGTCTGGCCGCCAGCTCGTGGGAGATGCCGAACCCAACGCAGGCGCCTTCTCTGCCCTGATCCAGATAGACATTACAACGCCAGGTGTAAGAGCGTAATTTTTTGGCTGCAACCATGCGCCGTACCGGATATTCTTTGCTTCGATCATCAAAGAATTTGACTCGATCCAACCGGATATCATTCGTTTTGCTTCCATCTTTTAGAGTAAACATGTTTTATCTCTCCATTGTTGGTTGTTGCATAAAAGGGGGTAAAGACGTTTTGTCAATGAAGCAATATAGTTTAGTTCGTGCCTCAGCAACTGATAATATGGGCAATGTTACACCTCAAATTATTTATTTTGTTTTATGTACGCTATAGTGTTCGAAATATCAACTTATATGAAGGCAATAACGATTTTAAAACTGTGTTGCCGGGCTGTCTGGGTCATTGTCTGTAATGGCCGCCATATCATATTTTAACTTGCTTTCCGAATGGCCAATCATTATACTTCAACAATCTTAGACAAGCTGCGAGCAATCAATTCCGTATAGTAATTAAATCGCAAGTTCTAATAATTTTCCTGGAACAGACAAAAAGATGCATGATTTTCTCTCATTTTTTTATTCCATCAGATGGCAGGATGTTGTCGATGTTGTTTTAAACAGCTATATCCTGTTCAGATTCTATATACTTTTTCGCGGAACTAATGTTTTTCGAGTACTTATAGCAATAGCTTTTCTGTGGTTTTTCCAGAGAATAGCTTTTTCTTTAGAACTCATAATAACAAGTTGGGCTATTCAGGGCATTACCGCTGTTGCAGCCCTTATAATAATTGTTGTTTTCAGAAATGAAATCCGAACTGTATTGCAGGCAAAAAATATAAAATCGTTTTTATGGGGTTTCCCTCAAAAAACTTCTATCACTCCTGTTGAAAAAATTTCACAAAGTGTTTTTGAGCTGGCTCGTAAACGTACGGGAGCTCTATTGGTATTTCCTGCAAAAGATGATCTGGAAGAATATGTAAAAGGCGGTCTGCCATGGCGTGGTGTTATTTCAAAAGAAATGATAATGAGTATTTTCTGGCATGACAATCCTGTGCATGATGGTGCGGCAATAATCAGTAAAGACAGAATTCTTGAAGTTTCCTGTATTCTTCCGCTTTCACACAATAATAATCTTCCTTCATATTATGGAACGCGGCACAGAGCCGCACTTGGACTGGCTGAAGCTACAGACGCAATGGTTGTAGTCGTATCTGAAGAAAGAGGTACGGTTTCCGTAGCTAAAGATTCAAGAATATATCGCATAAACAAAGAAAAGGATTTCCGGCGTATCCTTCAGGAGCATATGGGCGGTGTTCCTGAGCTTGATAATGATAAGCGGAAGGAAAAACTTGGAATATCCTTTGCAGCTCTTGTTTCATTTCTCTTTATTGTGGGAGTATGGTTTAGTTTCTCAAGAGGCATGGAAACTTTTATTAATCTTGAAGTACCGGTTGAATATATGAATCGTAATTCGGATGTGGAAATTCTGGATACTTCGGTAAATTCTGTTATTCTTAATATAGGCGGCTCAGATTCTCTTATTAAATCAATACGGCCTGAACAATTGAAAGCCAGGATCGATCTTGCAAAAGCAGTTGCAGGAAAAAATTCATTCCTGCTTACAGATGAAAACGTATCTCTTCCACCTGGTATAATGTTAAAAAGAGTTATCCCTTCAGTTGTTGAAGTAACGCTTGGAGTGCCTGTTATAAAGGTGCTGCCTGTAAAGGTTGTTTGGGCGGGCAGTCTCCCGAATGATCTGGTGCTTGATAAAGTCAAAATCATACCGGATAAAGTCAGGGTGATCGGATCCAGCCGCATTCTGGATGGAATCAAAACTGCGAATACTGATAATATATATCTTGAAAATATCTATAATTCCGGAGTTGTTACTGTTAAAATAGCTCTGAGTCCGCCTTCTCTCAAAATGGCACCGGATTCAAAAGACACGGTTACAGTGGTCTATACTGTGAGAAAAAAATCAATTCCTATAAGCTGAAGATAAAGACTTAAGGAAGACAAAGCTCATATGTTAGCAAGCTGATATGGCAATTATAAGCCGATGCCTTTAATGAACATTCTGTTATGTGTTTGTCTTGCCAGCTCAACAGCTTATGAACTGATTAGCTATTATTATGTTAAATATATCAAAAAGTTAAATCTTTATTAATAATCGAATTTTTAGTGATTACAGCCGGGTTATTACCTGTATTCTTTATTGTTACATTTCCAGCAATTTTGACATCTTTTTCAAAATAAACATCGCCTATTATTGACAGAGATTCACATTCTATCAAAGAAGGCACTCCTTCTTTAAACCTGTCGTTAAATTGATCTATTTTGCTGTAATACTTAGGATCAAGGTGTATCCGTATTTCCATAAGCTTTCTTGCAGGATTGATAATCAGTTTTTCATCGGCTACAAGATAGCAATCGGAACGCACGGCAAGAAGCTCGCTGCATTTTTTGACAGGATAAAATCTGGATCTTGGAACCCTTACTGCTGTCGCTCCATCAAAAAGAGAAATAGCTGATCCCATGGCCGTTTCAATTTGATATACTTTCGGGCTATTATCATCTCTTGGGTCAAGGGTTTTCGGATTTAATATTAATGGAAGATAAACAAATCCTTTTTCTTTGATAAGTTCTTTCAAATAAATAAGATTTATCCAGATATTATTTGTATTGAAAAAACTGTAACAACTCACATCTCTGAAAGCACCCAGTTCACTTTCAAAGCATTGGGCTACCTCACGTAAAATAAGGTTTCCGTTTATATGTCTGGCGATGTGCCCGCCTTTTAAATCGGATGGCGTTCTGTCAGAAACCTCCATTAAAAAAGGAAAATTATTTTGGGCAAAATAACCCAGAATTGCCTCATCCACTGTAGCTCCCAGGTTGTCCGAATTTGAAATAAAAGCATATGTTATCCCTTCGGAAAGAAGCTTATCAAGCATTCCTGAAGTCTGAAGCGCAGCATATATATCTCCATGCCCCGGCGGGTTCCATTCAATTTCTTTATTGTTAGGACATACGGCAGGACCGAAGCCATCACGAAGTACTTTAGGATATTTATGCTGAAGGAACGTAATGGGAAAGACCGGCAAATTCATTTTTTGCATGGCTTTGACCGTATCCTTATCGGTTCCGAAACTATTCATGAAAGCAAGTCTTATATTATTTTTTTCAGACTGTTGTATTATGATATCAAGAAATGTTTTTTCGCCCCTGACTCCAATAAGTGATTTGGCTTTGCTTAAACCCATGCTTGTGCCAAGACCACCGTTTAATAATATCCGGACAGTATTCTTTAATGCTTTCCTGCCGGTATCTGAATATCCGGACAGGTCGTTTGAATAAGTGATCTCATTTTCCCTAACGCATTCAATATCTTTGTCAAATATTATGCCCCGTTCACCATTAATAACTTTATGGTAATAGTACAGGAAGCTATCAACAACCACCTGGGGAAGGTTTTCTTTTTTTATCTTTTCAGTAAAAGCTGCGATATGTTTTTTTATTTCGGAATGTTCCACTAATATTCTCCATAAGTTCAGATTACTTGTTCAATCCAGCCCATGGTATCTTTTTCTCTTCCATACTGTATGTCGGTCAAAGCTTTAAACAGTTTATTTGCTACAGAGCCGACTTTTCCATCTGATACAGTAATAACCTTATCCCCATACTTAAGCTCCCCAACAGGAGAAATTACTGCTGCTGTTCCCGAACCAAAAACTTCTTTAAGTTTTCCCGAAGCATGGGCTTGCATTACTTCATCAATGGTTATCCGGCGTTCGATTGTTTTAAGACCCCATGATTTGGAAAGCGCCAGAACAGAATTTCTGGTGATTCCCGAAAGAATGCTGCCATTTAAGGAAGGCGTTATAATTTCATCATCAATTACAAAAAATATATTCATTGAGCCCACCTCTTCAATATATTTCTGCTCAATGCCATCTAACCATAAAACCTGTGTATAACCTTCTTTGTGGGCTGCTTCGCCTGCATAAAGACTTGCAGCATAATTTGCCGATGCCTTTGCCTCACCCAGACCGCCTCGTACAGCCCTTACATGATCCTTGGTAACAAGGATTTTAACAGGATTAAAACCTGCCGAATAGTAAGCTCCTACCGGTGAAAGGATAATAAATAAGCGGTATGTATAAGATGCCCGCACTCCCAGGAAAGGATCCATGGCAATAATGGTCGGTCTTATATACAATGAAGTGCCGGGTGCATCGGGGAGCCAATTTTTTTCAATTGTTATTAATTTTTTAAGTGAATCAAAAAGAAAATTTTCATCTACTTCAGGGATGCAAAGAAGCCTGCACGAATTATTGAAGCGTTTAAAATTATCTTTTGGTCTGAAAAGCTGAATTGAGCCGCTGCCTGTGCGATAAGCTTTTAAGCCTTCGAATATGGATTGCCCGTAATGAAGCACCATTGTTGAAGGATCCATGTTAATCGGTGCATAAGGCTCTATTCTGGGATTGTGCCATCCTTTTTCGGGATTATAGTCCATATTAAACATATGATCGGTAAATATTGTACCGAAACTAAGAGCGGAGCTGTCCGGAATCGGTTTCAATTTGTCTGCTGATTTTATAGATAGTTGCATTTTAACCTCCTGGGATACACAACATTTATTACAGTTCTTAATAACTTTATTAATACTTTGATACAGCATGACTATACTCTAAATCAAGACTTAAGTTGATTTGTACTATATAGTGTTTGACCGACAAATGGTAATCGATTGAATTTGAAGATAAATATTGAATAAAAGTAAAACGAAGATTTTTCAGAAAGATGCATTTTATACTTGCATTCTTGACTCATTAATGGTAGTTATTTACTTGAATTAACAGC
>NZ_JBAMMY010000293.1:0-2681 GCF_051233685.1 Desulfobacterium sp. N47 | reverse complement strand
TTTAGAGATAGTTCTTTCTCTCAGCAGGCCACATCAGGCCCTTTGGAATTATACGCCTGGATTTGTCCACAGAACAGGAAACAAATCCATGATACCGAGTCATTATAAACGTTCGGTTCAAATTGCCAAAGAACAAAGAATAATTGATAATCGGTTAAGGCTTCAACATAAATGAAACCAGCGTTCTAAACTAGCACCTTTTTATACTTGTTTTGTCTGAAACATTATATTCGAATTGTAAGGTTGTGCTATAGTCAAAGCTGAAAAAAAATTGATTCGTTAAAAACGTTAATCTTTTTCCAGTTTCAGCATCAAAAAATTTAATCCATTGGGGTTTAATATTTAAAAAAACACTACTTTCATTTCCGTAAAATAAACTTTCCCCTCATGTCCTTGATATTAATAGAACCCATGCACCACATGGCCACCTGCAATTCTTTCTTGAGAGCTGATACGCCTTTTATGATCTCCTCCAGAGAGTGCGAAGCCCAAAGCAGAAAAGGAAGGGCCATTGACACAAGATTGGCACCCATGGCCAGTGCCTTGGCAATTTCGACCCCGTTCCTTATACCTCCAGAAGCTATCAGGTACTGCTCATCACGCAAATGCTTTCTGGCAATGAGTATACTCTCAGCCGTCTCTATACCCAAGCTTTCATACAACTCATAATTTTGGCCTGATATCAGGCCTTCGATCCTGGCCCAGTTTGTCCCGCCTAAGCCGGCCACGTCCACCCCCCGGATGCCATTTTTTGCCGCCGCCCATTTCACAACGGACTCTGGAATGCCGGTCCCCACCTCCTTTAGCATGATAGGGTAAGGAAAATCCGCGCTTATTTTTTCGAGCTCTTCCAGAAGACCCCGAAAGTCCTTTTCGCCCCCCTCTTGGAGGACTTCATGGAGAGGATTGATGTAAAGGATCAGACCGTCCGCCTCGATAGATTCAACTGCCTTCAGCAGATAATCCTTCCCCCTTTTAACGTGTACCAGGCCGACATTGGCCAAAAGGGGAATATTCGGCGCAATATCCCGCAAAAGATAAGAATCAGGGGACGATATGTTGTCGAGCATCAGTTTCTGTGAACCGACCGCCATGGCCAGCCCCATACGCTCTGCCGCCTCGGCCAGATTCCTGTTTATCCTCCGAGACAAGCCACAGCCACCGGTAAGCGGCGCAATCAGCAATGGCAGGGAGAGGGTTTTCCCCAGGAATTCACATTGCAGATCCATCTCGGAAAATAAAAAATCCGGCAAGGCCACGGTTAATCTAACTTTTTCCAGACCGTTGGAAACGGTTGTTTGCACATCGTGCTTAAGGCATACCTTGATATGACGACTTTTTATTTGTTGTGATGCATGGTCCATGGGCCCTTCTATCTTATCTGCCTAAGCTTATTCGGTTCCACCCCACCTTCGGTTCCACCCCACCTCTTGAACAGGTCGGCCTCAATGGAAAACTGATCCAGAACCTTGCCAACTGTCTGGTTTACTATGTCATCGATAGTTTTAGGTATATGATAAAAAGCCGGCATCGGCGGCATAATGATACCACCCATCCTTGTTACCCTGAGCATCAGATCCAGATGCCCTTCATGCAAGGGTGTTTCGCGGACCACCAGCACCAACTTCCTCCGTTCCTTCAAAATTACATCGGCGGCCCTTACTAACAGAGTCTCATTGTAGGAATTCGCAATGGCGGAAAGTGTCTTTATGGAACAGGGCGCCACGATCATCCCCTCTACACGATAGGAACCGCTGGCCACAGAAGCGCTGACATCCCTGAAATCATGCACATAATTAGCCATCGCTTTGAGCTCATCAAGCTTATAGCGTGATTCAATGCTAATATTTCTCACGCCCGATTCGGAAATGATAAGATGCGTCGGCACACCAAGCTTTGTTAGTGTCTCCAGAGTTCTAACACCATATATTATTCCTGATGCACCTGTTATGCCTAATATGATTCCTTTCATTTTAAAACCTCCTCCTTATAATGAAATTTTGATATTTTTTTGATACGTTCTTTTTCAGAGGAGGTCAGTTTAGCAGCAGTAGTATATTTCTCATAATACCATCGGCTATATTGTTCATGTAAAGGACCTCTCTGTTGGGTTTTCAGATGTAACATTAATGGTAAAACCCTAAATTGCAAACTGTCGTAGGATTTCGGTGTTTAACTGATCCATTTTACCTTTAACAGGAGATTGTTGTTCATAGACTTCAGCAATTTGTTTTCTGATTTGAGTCAAATAATGATTAACAGTATTCCCATTTAAAATTGTTTATTTCATAAAGCAAATCATATGCCATAAAGAAAGCAAATCATATGCCATAAAGCTTATCGTATTAAATAAATCACTTATATAAAGCAAAATTCTCATAATTTCAGTTAGTTGCTCTATTTTAGCCCACGGCCATAAAATATTTAAATTGAAACTTACAACTACCAGTATTTACTGGTAATGCCAGTATATATCGCTATATTAAGCTTCCGAAGGCAATAATTTGCTTGGCATTTTATCGCCTTCGGGATAGAAAGAGCAAGCTGCTGAATAGCGCACTTTATCCATGGAAAACCTTTTGAAATTAAACTTCGACCTGTTTAAAAGAATATGAATAACAGCCAAAAAGCGAAATTACGTTTCTTGAAAACATCGGGTATCATATAGAAGGATTACTCGA
>NZ_JBAMMY010000291.1:0-14639 GCF_051233685.1 Desulfobacterium sp. N47 | reverse complement strand
TATAGCTACTTTTGCCTTAAATGCTGCTCCATGATTTCTTCTTAATGTCTTCATTTACCTGCTGCTCCTTTCTGTAATTGTAAGTCAATTTAGAGCAGTTTTACCACTTAAGCAACTGTGCAGTTTTTCCGGGCCACCGCTATTATGATGGTTTTTGTTTTTCGATTGTGATCAAGCCCCTTTGAGGGGCCAGCAATCGTAAAGCCTCCGGCTTTGCCGGAGGATGTTTACTGGCTCTGTAAAGTGAATTTATCCCGGCAATATAGCTAAAAGCATTGGAAATAACTATTATGATTATCGGATGAAATCAATAACTACCAGATTGGGTGTCAGGATCAGCATTTAAAAATAACTGAGGTAATTTTATAGCATTGAATGACCAGTGTATTATATTTTCCAGGTTTTTGCCGACAGAAGAATTGGAATTAAATTTTAAAATATAATCAATTTATTTATTGATATATGCAGTTGATGCCTGCTAATAGCTATTTCGGAAATCATAAAAATATTTTCTGATCAAACAATATAAATCCGGGTATATCATGAACGCAATAGATAAATTGCTTAAAGATGACATACGGCTGCCTTCACCCCCTGCTATAGCGATCCGAATCTTAGAAGCAGTAAAAAAAGATGATTCAAATTATGACGAGCTTACCGATATTATCTTGTCAGATCCTTCGTTGGCGGCAAAGACTTTGAAAGCAGCGAACTCTTCAATCTATGGCTTGCCCCAGAAAGTGGAAAGCCTGAAGAAGGCACTTGCTATTATAGGGCTTACCGCAGTTAAAAATATAGCTCTTTCTTTTATAATCGCCAAGGAAATGCGGACTCATTCGGAAGGTTTCGATTTCGATTTATTCTGGAAACGATCCGTGACTGCCGCAGTTGCTTCAGATTTGTGTGCGGCTTCAATAAGTAAAAAAAATGATGAGGACTTTGTAAGAGGGCTTCTTCAGGATATCGGCATTGTAATAATGTACTTATCCGGGAAAGATGATTATTTAAATATACTTGATGAACATAACGAAAGCGGATTACCAATTGAAATCATAGAAAGCAAAGCTTTTGGTTTTGACCACCAGGAAGTGGGCGCGGAGATTTTAAAGAAATGGGGATTGCCGGAAAGTATCTATATGCCAATCAATTATCACCATAAGAGAAGCGGTTGTCCGGATAAATATGAACTCAGTGTTGATATACTGTATCTTTCCAGCAAAATATCTTCGATTTATCATGATTCGGGCAGTACTGTTTATATTGGGGAAGTAAAAACTCTTATTGAGGATAAATATAAAAAAAATAAAGAAGAAACAGATGGTATGATAGATGCGGTAGCCAAAAAAAGTGTCGAGATGTTTTCGTTATTTGAAATTGATGCCTGCAACATGAAGCCTTATTCACAAATCATTGAGGAAGTAAATGAAGAACTCGTAAAGGTTAATTTATCCTATGAACAATTGTTGATAAAATACAAGGAAGCAAAAGATCAGGCAGATAGTGTGGCTAAAAAACTGAGGGCGGCAAACGAAAAACTCAAAGCAGTATCGATCAGAGACGGTCTTACCGGACTTTACAATCATGTATACTTTCAGAAACAGCTGGATATAGAATTGAGCCGAACTATAAGGTATAGGAAACCGCTTTCACTTATTATGCTGGATTTGGATTATTTTAAAGTAATAAATGATACTTATGGGCACAGGACAGGAGATATCGTACTTCAAAAAATTAGTGCATTATTTATGAATCAGGTTAGGATAAGCGATATCACAGCCAGATATGGCGGGGAAAAGTTTGTAATAATTTTACCCGAAACGGAGCTGAAGGAAGCCGCAGTTCTTGCTGAACGCATCAGGACTTCTGTTGAACAAAACGTAATACGGACCGGTTCAACTGCAATAAGAGTTACAATAAGCATTGGGGTTGCCACCTATCTGCCTTCCGGAAATATTCTGTCCAAATCTGAATTATTGGATGCTGCTGATTCAGCTCTTTATGCTTCTAAGCACAATGGCAGAAATAAATTAAGTATGATAAAATTAACCGGAGAAGGCGAAAGAACCGGAAGAATTGGCCGGTCTTAATTTAAATAAATGAATGGGGAAAGACAGAATCGGATATAAGTTTTAGTATACACTGTACTATTGGGTGCATTACCAAAAAAGCCATTGGTTTACAAAAGTATCTAAATGTTGTGAATTATAAGGGAGATAAAGATGAGTTTATTTAGGGCAGATCGGACGACGGTTTATAAAAGAAGAACAGCAATGTCTATAATAGGAATTATAATGTGTTGGACGATTGCTGCTTTTGCCGGAGTAAATGAAGATTTGGTCAAAGCAACAGGGCGCGGTGATCTGTCTGAGGTGAAACGTCTTATTTCGCAGGGAGCTGATGTCAATACCAAGGTTAATGTTGATACCAAAGTTAAAAACGGTACTGTACTTATGGCCGCTTCTTTGAATGGTTACTGTGAGATTGTGGAAGAATTTCTGTTAAAGGGAGCTGATGTCAATGTTAAGAATGAAGATGGATGAACCGCATTGATGTATGGTTCTTTTAATGGCTACAGGGAGATAGTGGAAAAACTTCTGGCAAAGGGCGCCGATGTCAATGCAGGATATAAAGATGGCAGTACTGCATTAATGTTTGCTTCTGAGAAGGGCCACCTTGAAATTTTGGATTTGCTCCTGCTAAATGGAGCTGATGTTAATGCTAAGAGTGAAAACGGCTTGACTGCATTGATGGCTGCCTCTTTGAATGGCCATCGTGATGTTGTGGAAGAGCTTCTGTTAAAGGGAGTTGCTGTCTCGATGCCATGTATAACAGCAATGGCAGGACTGCATTGATGTATGCTGCCGAGAAAGGACACCGGGAGATTGTACAGTGCCTGCTGGCAAAAGGCGCTGATGTCAATGGCAGGGACAAATATGGCTGGACTTCATTTATGATCGCTTCTTCTAATGGCTATCGTGATGTTTTGCTGGATCTGCTGGCAAAGGGCACTGATATCAATGCCACAGACGACTCCGGTATTACAGCTTTAATGGCAGCATCTTTTGATGGTCGTGGTGAAGTTGTGAAAGAACTTCTGGCTAAAGGTGCAGATGTAAACGCCAGGGATAAAGATGGCTTGACGGCTTTAACTGCTGCTGCTTCAAAAGGTAGCCTTGAGATTGTGCAGGAACTTGTGGCAAAGGGAGCTGATATCAATGCCAGAGATAAAAACGATGTGACTGCTTTAATGATTGCCTCTGCCAATGGTAACTCCGAGATTATAGACCTGCTTATCAAAGCCGGAGCAAAACAGTAGTTTTTAAATATAACCGATCTTCAAGGGCATCCCTGCATTTGTTGGCAATGGCAGAGGTTTTAATATGCCGGATTTATATGAGTTAATGATAACAGGCATAAAATATGACAGGATCGTATTAAATGCGGTCATGCTCTCACTTTAAAGAATTTGCTGATGTGACATTTAAGAAAGGTTTCAACAGTTGGAGAACTTGATGGATGAGGTAGTAAATTGTTCGGAATAAAAAATTATTCTATAAATATACGCAGAAAAATAGTAATCGGGCTTACCATATGTCTTCTTGTGATAGGTTTTGTTGGGGGAAATTCTTACCGGTTTTTGCGTCAGATAGAGCAAAAACAGCGTCTTGTTGAGGTTGCCGATGATCTTAGCAATACAATATTTGAGATAAGAAGGTATGAAAAAAACTTTCTTCTCTATGGTTCCCAGGATGATCTTGCTGAAAACAAGCGTTATATTAAAAAGGGCCTTAAAGTACTTTCAACTATTTCCGGTGATATGAAAAAAATGAAAGGTGCGCCACAGATCGGATTGATTGAAAATGGATTTGCTGAGTATGAAAAGCTAATGGATAAAATGGCCCTTTGCGTTGTTGATGGAAGAAGATCCTGTGTAAATGATCTTGAAGACAGATTAAGGGTGGAAGGCAAAAACCTTGTAGACAGGTCCATAGCCCTTGTCAGTTTTGAGAGAGAAAGAATTCTTGCAATTATAGCTCAATTGAAAAAACATATTTTTGTTAATGTTACATTGTTTTTGTCTATGGGGATGTTTTTAATACCGATTATGGCAAGAAAAATAATAAAGCCTTTGAGAATAATTGAAAAGACAACCGTTCAGATAGCAAATGGTAATTTTAATTTTATTCCTGTACGAAACACAAAAGATGAAATACAAAGGGTGATAGAAGCATTTAACCGCATGGTTGCAGAACTTGAAAAACGCCAGGAACAACTGGTGCAAACGAAAAAATTGTCATCTATAGGTATTCTTACTTCAGGCATTGCCCACCAGCTCAATAATCCATTAAATAATATTTCTACTTCCTGCCAGATACTTTTAGAAGAAGGCAGCAAAGCGGACCCGGAATTTATGCACAGAATGCTTTCCAATATTGAACAGGAAGTCAACAGGGCAAGAGATACAGTAAAAGGGCTTTTGGAGTTTTCGCGTGACAGGGATTTTGCTCTGGTTCCGGCTTCTCTTGATGAAGTAGTGGAACGCTCAATAAGACTTGTCTCAAGCCAGGTGCCTTCCGGAATAGAGATTCAAAAAAACATACCGAAAGATTTGGTGTTAGATATTGATAAACAGCGTATCCAGGAAGTTTTTCTTAATCTTATGATCAATGCGGTTCAGGCTATTGAAAGCTCATCCGGCATTATAAAAATATCTGCAAAACCGGATCGCGCTGCAAGCATGGCAGTAATAACTTTTGAAGATACGGGGGGCGGAATACCGGAAGAGAATTTTGATATGATTTTTGACCCATTTTTCACAACAAAAGAAGTGGGCGTGGGGACCGGCTTGGGTCTTTCGATAGTTTATGGGATTTTGCAGCAGCATAAAGGTTCTATTTCGGTTGAGAGCAAGCTTGGAGAAGGCACCAGGTTTATAATCAATCTGCCCTTGCATCATAGGTCATGAAGGATACTATAATGGCAAAAACTGCCCGGATATTAATTGTAGATGATGAAAAGATTGCAAGAGAAAATCTGGATCATATCCTTAAAAAAGAAGGATATGAAACCGTGCCTGCTGAAAGCGGCGCCGTAGCTATAAAGGAGCTTGAAAAAACAGAATTTGATCTTGTGCTCACAGACCTTAAAATGCAGGTGGTTGACGGACTTAAGGTCCTTGAAAAAACAAAAGAGCTGTATCCTGATACGGAAGTTATAATTATAACAGGATATGCAACTGTTGCTACTGCGGTTGAAGCAATGCAGGGCGGGGCTTTTTATTACATACCAAAGCCGGTTAAAATAGATGAAGTCAGGTTGCTTGTAAAACAGGCCCTTGAAAAAAAATCTTTAAAAAAAGAAGTTGCAGAACTTAAACTTCGTGTCGGAAGCAAAAAAGAAGTTACTTTTATTACCGGCAACAATCCTAAAATGGACAGCCTGAAAAAGACTATAGAACAGATTGCTCCAACGGATTGCACTGCGCTTATACTCGGCGAAACGGGAACCGGCAAAGAGCTGGTAGCTAAAATGATTCACCAGTTAAGCAATCGGCATGAGAATAGATTTCTTGCAGTAAACTGCGGTGCCTTTAATGAGGAACTGCTTGCAAATGAACTCTTTGGGCATGAAAAGGAAGCTTTTACAGGGGCACGCGGGATAAAAAAAGGCTTGCTGGAGGTTGCAGAAGGAGGAACTGTTTTTCTGGATGAAATAGGGGATATGCCTCTTTCCATGCAGGTAAAACTATTGCGGGTCTTACAGGACAGGACATTGATAAGAGTTGGCGGAACCGATGAAATTGAGGTTGATATCCGCGTGATTGCAGCGACAAATAAGAATCTTGTGCTGGAAATAGAAGAAGGAAATTTTCGTCAGGATTTATTTTATCGCCTTAATGTTATCACTCTACACGTTCCGCCTCTTGCGGAAAGAAAAGAAAGTATTCCTGTTTTATGTATGTATTTTCTGAAAAAATTTTCCGAAATGCAGGGGAAAAAGATAGATAAAATTTCTGATGATGTAATAGCTATTCTTGAAAGCTATGAGTATCCCGGCAATATACGCGAACTGGAGAATATTATTGAACACGCTGTGGCGATGGCAGGTGGGAATATAATTGAAATGCATCATCTTCCGGCAGATTTCCAGCAGCTCAAATTCAGGATACAAAGCAGGAGGCAAAGAGAATTTCTGACACTGGAAGAAAATGAAATGGAGTATATTGCGTGGGTGCTTGATCAGGTTGAAAATAAAAAAACCAAAGCAGCTGAAATCCTTGGTATAGACAGGGTGTCTTTATGGAGAAAGCTGAGAAGATATAACCTTGAAAGCTAATATTACTGCATCACAAGTTTTGCAATAGATGGGATTTCATCTGCAAGTACAATTTCAACCCCTTCCCTGGCTTCCGGTTCTAAATTGGCGATATCCGTTTCATTTCGCTTCGGGAAAACAACAATTTTTATTCCGCTTCGCTGAGCAGCAAGTATTTTTTCACGGATTCCGCTTATACCTAATATTCTTCCGCTTAAAGTCAGTTCTCCGGTCATTGCAATATCGTTTCTTGCCGGTTTGCCTGTTAAAAGAGAAATAAGGGCGACGGCAATTGTAATGCCGGCCGATGGCCCGTCTTTTGGTATTGCTCCTGAAGGAATATGGATATGAATATCCCGCTCATTAAAAAAATCCGGATCTATTCCAAACAGCTCGGCATTGCTTCTTACGAAACTCAAAGCTGTCTGGGCGGATTCCTGTAAAACATTACCCATTGATCCTGTAAGTATAAGTTGCCGGTTTCCTTTCATCAGGCTTGCTTCAATAAAAATAATTTCTCCTCCGAATTCCGTCCACACAAGTCCGGTTGTAATTCCGGGCTTATTTTCTCTTTCAGCGATTTCATGGGAAAATTTTCTGGGACCAAGAAGCTTTTCTACCAGTGCCGCATCAACAATAATTGAATTTGTATTATTTGATAAGTTATTATTTTGAAGGGAGAGTCTTGCCATCTTGCGGAATATTGTTGCAATTTCGCGTTCAAAATTGCGCAGCCCCGCTTCCTGTGTATAGTTATGAATTATTTTTGAAATGGCATCATCTGAAAATTTAACATCAAATCCGGATAAGCCATGTTCTTTTATCTGGCGCGGTATCAGATGAATCCTTGCAATATGTATCTTTTCTTTTTCCGTATAGCCTGAAAAACGGATTACTTCCAATCTGTCCAAAAGAGGTGCAGGAAGCCTTTCAACCATGTTTGCAGTTGAAATAAACATTACTCCTGAAAGATCAAAGGGAGCATCGAGATAATGGTCGGTGAAATGGCTGTTTTGTTCAGGGTCAAGGATTTCCAAAAGAACAGAAGCCGGGTCTCCGTGGAAATCCTGTCCGATTTTATCAATTTCATCAAGCATAAAAACAGGATTAGCCGTTTCTGCACGCTTTATTTCATTAATAATTCTTCCAGGCATTGCTCCAACATATGTTTTTCTATGTCCACGTAAATCAGCTTCGTCTCTCAATCCGGCAAGCGAAATACGAACGAATTTTCTTCCCAAAGCCTCTGCGATTGCTCTTCCAACCGAAGTCTTACCGGTTCCGGGAGGGCCTGCAAAGCAAAGTATGGGGCTGCGTGTCATTTGTATATGCTTTTTTATTTCTATAATCTGGCGAACGGTTTGTCGCAGTTCTTCAAGATTTATGGGTTTGGGAAGGTAATGGAAGGCACCTTTTTTCAATGCGTCTACAGCTGAATTGACTGTTGCAAATCCGGTTATCATCACAATTTTTGTGTGAGGAGATATTTTTTTCGACAATTCCAGAAGCTGCATGCCATCCATCTTTTCCATCTTAAGATCGGTCAGCATCAGATCTACATGCTGTTCTTTCAGAATATTTATTGCTTCAAGACCGTTTGCGGCAGTGCTTACCGCATAACCTTCCTTGCGCAATATATATTCAAGGTTAGTCCTTGCGATTTCTTCATCATCAACAACTATGATATGAAATTTCTGGAGACTGAAAAGAGTTCTTACGGAAAGATATTCAAGCACACGTTCTTTGATGGCATTTAAACCGTAATGTTTTGAATCCATTATATTTTCAGCATGATTCAAATCAAGATTGTCATCTGTGAAAACATGCCATGGTAAAGACAGAAGGTATTCAATATAATTAAAACCTATGCTGTATTCGGGAGCAGATGGGTCCATATTCTCCATACGTTCAAGTTCCCTGATTGCAAGTAAAGTAAGAGAATCGGATAATCCCGCTTTTTCGATTGAAGTGCGGAGTTCTGTAAGTTCCGGATTGGATTTTTTATTTTCATCAACTTGTTTTTCAGGCTTTTTCGTAAAAAGCATAATGCCATCCTTTCTTGAATATTAGATATTTTTTTTATTTATCGAAAAATATCGACAATAGCAACTGTTTCCAATCAATAATATGTTGCATATCGTAACGGGTGTTCACTCAATGTAACATATCCATAACATCCTTATATTATATTGTAAAATATCTTTTATGAATTTTATGTTGCATACTGCAATATGAGCTGAAAAACAAAGGATAAAATGAATGTACTATATATATTATTATTACAAGTAGTTATAATTGATATTAAGTTATGGCACAATACTTGAAGTGAAAAAAATCAAACGAACAAAGCATTTTTTGTCTGATTATGTGCAAAATCATAATAAAAAGGTTAGGTTATTTGTGAATACAAAAACTGATTCGGAAAACAGCAAAATACAGGAACGAAGAAAAATTCTGGTAGTTGGCGAAGACGGCTTATTTTCAGAAAGTTTAATTGATTATGCTGTTTCAGTAGCTAAACGACTTAACTATGACATTCTTGCATTAAGTGTTATTCGTAATGACCTGGTTCAACTATCCGATAAGTCAGAAAAAAGAATTAACAAATCATTTGAGATCAAGGCAGCTTCGGGCGGAGTAGGCTATAGCTATTTACTTCGATTTGGTGAAGCAGGCGTAATAGTTGAAAAAATTATTCATGAAATAAAAAGAATAGGATTTGTAATAACCGGATCTGACGATAGCAAGGAAAAAATTGCTGCAAAAGTTACGATACCGGTTTTCAGTGTTTTTTTAAATAAAAATATAAAAGGAGGTAAGAAAATGGCAAAGGAAATTAATAAAAAGAAGCCTGTAGGTAAAACTTTGGGTTATGGTGCAATAACTGTAGCCTTCTACGCAGCGGTTTTTACAAATGCTGATATAGTAACAAACTACTTCTCAAGAGGCGGCTGGTATGCGGCGTTGCCGATTCTGACTGTTTTTGCTTTTTCATTTGCTCATGGGGCATTTGCAAGTAATTTTTGGTCTCTTATGGGAATTGAAGCAGCTCGTGCCGATGTCAAAGTTGTAACTATTGAAAAGAGTGTTCAGGATGATGTGCAGACTAAAAAGGTAGCCAGAAAAAGACCGCGGGCTCGTGCATATATCAATCCGTTTCACAGGATATAACAAAACAGTTGTTGAGTTGATAAGCTTCTTCTTATCAACTCAACAATTAAATAACTTATGAAGTATCTATTTTGATTAAATTGCAATAAATTATTCAGAGGAGGAAATATGCACGATCTGGCTGCGGAGAGTTTAAAATTTATTGATTTGAATATTATGTCGATAGTGTTTTTGTTCATAGTGGGTTTTATAGGAGGGCTTGTAAGCGGCTTTATAGGTTCAGGAGGAGCATTTGTCCTTACCCCTGGAATGATGAGCCTTGGAGTGCCTGCAACTGTGGCTGTTGCAAGCAACATGTGTCATAAATTTCCCAAAGCCATGGTGGGAGCATACAAACGGTTCAAATACGGCCAGGTGGATATAAAGCTTGGACTTGTTATGGCAGCTTCGGCTATAGGAGGGGTTCAGGTCGGTATTCAGATTCAGAACTATATCCTCAATAAATGGGGAGAAGCCGGTTCCAATCTTTATGTAAGCTTATCTTTTGTAGTAATTCTTGTGCTTGTGGGAGGGTATGTTTTTTATGATGCATGGAAGATATCAAAAACAGGCGGTGTCGAGAAAGTAACCGGGCTTGCCCAGAAACTCCAGTCCATTAATCTTCCGCCAATGATTCATTTTAAAAAGGCAAACCTAAGAATTTCCCTGTGGTTTACTGTACCGGTCGGCTTTGCAACAGGCATGCTGGCGGCAACAATTGCCGTGGGCGGATTTATCGGAGTGCCGGGAATGATATATGTAATAGGAGCATCAAGTATTATAGCATCTGCTACTGAGCTTGTTATAGCATTTGTTATGGGTCTTGGCGGTTCAGTGAACTGGGCGATTCATGGAATGATCGATATCCGTCTGACATTGATTATTCTTGCAGGGTCTCTTCTAGGTGTTCAGTTGGGAGCGATAGGAACAACATATGTAAAAGACCACATGATCAAAATTGTAATGGGTACGATTATGCTTCTTGTTGCGATCAGCAGGGCTCTTGCAATACCAAAGTATTTGACTCAGCTTGGTCTGATGTCTATAGATACAGGCAAGATAGATCTGATGTCGAAAGTAAGCTTTATAATTATGTGTTTTGCGCTTGTGGTCGGTGCATTAATCATTCTTGGAAGTATGTGGAAGGCAAGATCACCGAGATTTACAGTGGAAGAAAGCTACGGAAAAGCATAATGTAATAATCTTAAACAAAGAATTAAAATGTTTCGGCAAGTCACACCCTGATGGGGTTTTCTAAGGCTTCTCCTGTTACAAAGGAGAAGCCTTATTTTTTTGTGAAGTTGTTTACGGCAACAAGAAACAAGAAAATTATTGCACCAAATTTAAAAAAGCTTGTTCATAACCTGGCCAGTAATAACCTTGGGGTAAAAATAAGTTGATTTTCTCGGCATTATCAGGCCTTCACCCGCGACTTTCTGGACCTGTTCTATTTTTGTGGGATTAAGAATAAAAGCCATATCGTATTTGCCTGAAATTATATTTTCCATGGCTTCTTTATCGGAGCTTGAGTAAGAAATAAGATTTTCATTATCCAGGCCTGTCTGGTCAATTCCGAGAACTTCAGTAAGAATCAGTCTTGTAAGTATGGTTACATCAAGATCCATCAGGGATTCGGATAATTCATTGCCGAAAAGCTTCTTCATAACACCGGGTTTGGGAGATATAATATAAAAATTATTATTGTTTTTCAGCATCACCCCGATTTTGTTTTTTAATTCTTCCTTCCTTAGTGATGAGATGAACAGATCTTTTGTTTTTTCAGTATCGTTTTTGCCTGCCAAAATTTCCGTAATATCAAAATACTCCGAAGCCTTTTGCACAAAGCCGGAAAGATTCTGATTATCTACACCGCTTAACAAACGGTGAGCCGGCAGTATAATCAATCCCGGGTCTTCCATGCTGCAGATAAACATCATTATAAAATTGGCAGGATGTGTTGGCGAAAAATCAGGGTTATTTTTTGATACCCATTCCCTGTAGTTGAGTGCTGTTTCATACCGGTGATGTCCGTCTGCAATATAAAGGATTTTATCATTAAAAGCTGATGAAATGCTTTTTTGTATAATTGTATCATTTATCTTCCAAAGTCTCTGACGATGACCTTTGCCGTCTATGAAATCGGAATCGGCAGGGATTTCGGGAGCTTTCATTTCCATAGCATTAAGAGCATCGATTTTGCCTGAATACAGGGAAAAAATCGGGCTGAAATTGGCATGGCAGGCTTTAATAAGCTTAAGTCGTTCCGACTTGGTTTTTGAATAAGTTTTTTCGTGTGGAAGAATGATTCCCTTTTCGAAAGGTTCAAGACCGACAAGAGCTGTAAGTCCGAAACGCCTGAATATTTTGTCTTCAACCGGAAAATCAATAGCAGTCAGATAAAAAGCAGGTCTTTTGTCTGCAATAAGTATTTCTTCGGAAAGCCATTTGTTTAAAAACCCAGCTGCCCTTGTATAGCGATTGTTTTCTTCATTATCTTCATTCGTTTCACTTCCCAGAATAAGACGGATTATGTTCTGAGGATGCCTGTTATGAAAATATACCTGTTCTTCTTTGTTGATAACATCATATGGAGGTGTGGTAACATCAGCTAAACTGTCTATTTTCTTTGGGTTATAAAGAATCCCGTTAAAAGGGATTACGTTTGCCATTTTATTTGTTTCCTTTTTAATTTATTCTGCGTATTTGATAGTTTCAGACAGAGTTTTATATTTAATGTCAAAAAATAACTTAGAACAGATACTAGAAAGATTCTTACAGTTCAAGTAAAAGGTTTTATAAAATGCCGGCAAGATAAGAAGGGTAGGGCTATTTTCTGGCAATCAACCAGAGCCCGCCTTGCTCTTCAATTTTGCAATTATCCGTTAAACCGGAGTCTTTCACTATTGTTTCCAATTGTTGGATATTAATCCGTTTCCTGCCAAGGCGGTTGTTCAACTCGCGGGATTCTTCAGAAATTTCGTCTATAAATTTTTGTGGGGTATCTTTGCCGAATCCACCACCGACAAAGGCAATTCCACCATGTTTTAAGACGCGAAATATTTCTGCAAGAAAGTTATCCTTTTCATTTAAGAAGAAAAAGGCCCCTCTTAAAATTACCAGATCGAACTGAAGGTCATCAAAGTCAAGATGATTGAATTCTGTCTGCTTAAAGTTTATTTTTTGCAGGAGTCCCGAATTTAAGATCTCCTGCTTTAAATATTGCAACACTTCTATTGAACTATCTGCAATTGTTATATTAAATTCCGGATAGAATCTTAATAGTCCAATTGAAATACCACCGGAAAAAGGGCCAAGTTCCAAAACTTCTCCGGTGCTTCTCTGATAACTTTCCATTATTTGTAAAGCTATATATGGGTATATATTTTCCCAAAGGTCATTTACTTGTTTAGGTTCATCAATATCCATAAATTTTACTCCCTGGAGCCACAAACGTTTCAGTTTGGTCAAGGTGGGCGAAAATTTTAACCACAGGAATACATTTTGTATTTCGAGTATTAAAATTTGAGCCCAATGCAGAGATCGGCCTGAATGGGACGTTTTGAAACTGGCTCCTTAAAATATTTCAGAGTTCCGGTCGCTTGTATTTCTGCGATAATTTTTGAAAGGATTTGATTGTTTCGGTCAAAAAACCAATACACCAATACCTTGATAACAATCTGAATATATGTAGAATTGTATATAAATTAATATATTATGTCAATAAGAAACTCGTTTTGTGGTTTGAGGACACGAAAAAGCTCCTGCCCATCCTGTTAATCCTGTCTGAAATTTCGGCAAATCAATTCTCATAGAATAATGACCATGGTATTGATTTTTAGCATAAGCGCTTTGTAAAAAGCAGGAAAACATGATAAGTGAAAAAATCACCAACAGATAAGCTTAGGGTGAAAGGCCGTATTTTTAACCGTTAATCTGGTATCAACAAACCAACTAAAATAAAAAAGGTGAATTATGACTAAACTGCAATGGGACAGCCCTCCTGAAATGCAAATTGATCCGACAAAGATGTATAAGGCAGTTATGGAAACAAGCAAAGGTGTTATTGAACTTGAACTTAATCCGCAACACGCTCCAAAAACTGTAAACAACTTCGTTTTCTTAGCCGGTCAGGGATATTATGATGGCATAGTTTTTCACAGAGTGATAAATTCTTTTATGATCCAGGGCGGAGATCCTACAGGCACGGGAATGGGCGGCCCGGGATATAAATTTGAAGATGAGCTAAGAAATAATCCGTTAAAACATGAATCAAAAGTAATATCCATGGCAAATGCCGGACCGAATACAAACGGAAGCCAGTTTTTCATTACTCATTGTCCTCAGCCTCATTTAAACGGAAGACATACAGTATTCGGGAAGGTAACATCAGGACAGGATGTTGTGGATAAGATATGCCAGGGTGATAAAATAGAGAAGTTAACTACGAGCGAAATTTCTGATAAAAAGTAAAGCGTCTTCAATCGTTTTTTCGCTGAAAACACTAATGCCGTTTCTTTCGAAAAGAGCGGCTGTAACACCTTTACCCTGCTTGAGAGTTTTTGTAAAGGTTCCGTCATAGATGAACGTGCTGCCGCATGAAGGACTGTTTTCCTTTAATACTGCCGCCATAATATTATTGCTTATTGCTGTTTCAAGAGCTTTTTCCGCTCCTTTAATAAATGAAGCTGTAACATCATAACCGTTTACGGTTTTTATACCGGTATTATGGTCAAGAACAAGAAAACCGTCTTTACAGGATATTTCGGCAGGTGGCCTTGGTACAGGCAAGCCCCCTGCGACTTCAGGACAAAAAGGGATTATAAGCGATATTGATTTCAGTTCATTTATAATCTTGTCTGATAAAGGGAGAACAAGCCCGTTATAGCTGGTTTGTTCTCCAAGAAGACAGGCGCTCACTAGTATTTTATGCATACTTTTCCCGACGGGGTATAAAACCCATAAGCGCTAAGTTGTTTTATCAAGTTTGTTAATAAAAACGAATATCGAACAAGGAATTTCGAATTAAGAATTATGGGTCTTCGCACATTTGTGTGGGTGACCCCTATATATAGCGGTCATGCAGTGATGACCTGGAATGCACTTGGTTTCCTTTTTGGGTAGAGATCAAACCCCCCCACAGTGGAAGTAGATAGCGGTCCTATAGTGATCTCGGT
>NZ_JBAMMY010000289.1:0-1304 GCF_051233685.1 Desulfobacterium sp. N47 | reverse complement strand
TAAATAAGATTGCATAAAAGATAACAAAGCGTTACACACTCGACCGGGAACCCGCGCCTTTTTTCCAAATAACCTTGGTTGAGTTAAACGTGGTTAAAACACAGCCGGTTTGTGTTCCCGGCCGGTGAACTTTGTGTTATGGTAATTAATCAATGATATCAAAGCAAGAATCCTTTGTTAAAACATTAGAGTCTTTAACCGATGACGAAATATCTTCTAAACTTTTTTCTGGAAGATGGTCGATAGAACAAAAACGTTGGGCAACCGAATGGCTGGAACATAAATCGGCCTTCAAACGTGATGCCCGTGAAGAAGAAACTCTCTCTATAGTTAAAGAGGCTAATGCTATTGCATCCGAAGCTAAAGAGTTTGCTCGTTTAGCAAGTGATTCAGCTTCTAAACAAGCACGGTGGGCTATGTGGGCCGCTATTATTGCTACTGTGGCGATTATTATTGCCGCTATGACATACATAAAAACTCCATAACAAATCAATGAACCCAACGCCGAGTAAGTACCTTTTTAAATCCATTAACGGCGGCGGCGTGGGTTATTTCCGTCGTTGGCCCTAAAAATAATTCTTGACCTCCAGATCAAATACGGCTATACTTAGGCTATCCATATGGAGGTGTTAAAATGCTTACGAAAATTCAAAAATGGGGAAATAGTCAGGGGCTCCGTCTTGCAAGAAATCTGCTCGAAGATGCAAATCTTTGTGTCGGAGATGATGTGGATATTAGCGTTAAAGAAGGAATTGTGATCATCAAACGAGCGAGAAAGATACGTGGACGTTATGCCCTTAAGGAACTCGTTGCACGTATTCCTGAAAACTACGAAATCAGCGAAATTGAATGGGGAGAACCGGTTGGCAAGGAGGAATGGTAAATGCCTGCGTATATCCCTAAACAAGGGGACATCATCGCGATCACTTTTGATCCCCAATCCGGCCATGAACAGAAAGGGCGGAGACCTGCCTTTGTCGTTAGTAAAGACCTCTTCAACCGAAGCACAGGCTTGGCTATTGTTTGCCCAATCACAAACACCAAACGTAACTTTCCTTTTCATGTCCCTATTCCAAAGGGCAGCGATTTGACTGGTTACATAATGGTTGAGCAAGTTAAATCGGTCGATTTCCAAACTCGCCGTGCAAACCGGATTGAACACGGTGGTCAGGAATTGCTTGCAGAGGTGCTTTCAATACTTGATGCTTGCATTTACTAAAGGGCCAACAAATCAATTAACCCAACGCCGAGTAAGTTACGTTTTTTATCCTTGGCCGGCGGCGGCGTGGGTTATTTCCGTCGTT
>NZ_JBAMMY010000288.1:0-35089 GCF_051233685.1 Desulfobacterium sp. N47 | reverse complement strand
TCTTTAAGTAAAATATCTTTTTTTAACTGCCGATAATAATTTGAATTTGATATAGCCATATATATTCTGTTGACAAGATAATTGCAATAATATATTTTTACCTTTCCAGGTATCATGTTATTTATCAATATATCTGGAATGAGGAGATCTATGCTTCCTGTCCCTTTCCAAATACTGGAACAATTTGAAATCTATTTTAAGAACCAAATAACCCCTAAAAATTTGCAATGGGCATATAAAAAATGGTTGCGCTATTATCTGGACTTTTGCGGTAAGTATAACTTACCTTCTGCGTATAAAGATAGTTTGCCTGAATTTATCAAGAAGCTGCATGAAAAGAAACAGAGCAAAGAGCAGCAAGATCAAGCAACAATTGCGGTAAAGCTGTATTATGAGATTATTAAGGCAAAAGAACCCACAGACAAGAAAATTGTAACCCAATCTATAAGTACTCCGAAATATTTTACTTCTAATGATGATAAAGCACTTTCTGTCCGTGAGTCTGCTGCCATGCCTGTGTGCACTTAGGGGACGTATGCAACTATTAAACTTGATTAAGTGTGTACTTAGGGGACGTATGCAACTATTAAACTTGATTAATGTTTGATGATATGTTATTTGGACTTCATGCCAAGAAAATCACGAATAGACGCTCCGGAAGCGCTGCATCATATCATTGTCAGGGGGAATTGACAGGCAAAAAATATTTGAAAATGATGAAGACCGTGACCATTTTCTAAGCCGGCTCGGTATTATACTGACTGAAACAAAAACGGATTGCTATGCATGGGCTTTGATACCCAACCATTTTCATTTACTGCTAAGAACCGGCAATGTTTCCATATCAACGACTATGAGACGGCTTCTGACCGGATATGCGCTTTGGTATAACCGCAGACATCACAGATATGGCCATCTGTTTCAGAACCGTTACAAATCTATTTTATGCCAGGAGGATGCTTACTTGTTGGAACTGGTGCGATACATCCATCTCAATCCGCTAAGAGCCGGACTTGTTCCTGATCTAAAGACGCTGGACAACCATCCATACAGCGGACATGGCGTTTTGATGGCAAAGGTAAACCGCGATTGGCAGAATACAGATAAGGTTTTAGAGCTTTTCAGTGAGAAATCCGGTACAGCAAGGCAAATATACCGGCGATTCGTTAATAAAGGAATTGACCAGGAGAAACGGACGGATCTGACAGGAGGAGGCCTTGTTCGTAGCGTGGGGGGGGATGGGCTGCGGTAAAGGCGCTTCGGGCGGCAAAGGTTTTTGAGAAAGGTGACGAGAGGATTTTGGGGAATGGAGATTTTGTTGAAAGCGTGCTTAAAACTGCTAACGAGCAAATGGAAAGAAAATATGATCTCCGCGCCCGAGGTTTTAGCTTAACCGATATAGCAGCCAGAGTTGCCGGAGTTTTGGGAGTTGAGCAGGAGAAGGTCTGGGATGCCGGAAGGCAGCGGGAAATTGTTCAGGCGCGCAGCCTTTTTTGCTATTGGGCAGTCAGAGAGCTGGGTGTAACGATGACATCGCTTTCCCGCCAATTGAATTTATCGGTAACAGCTATTGGCAAAGCAGTAATACGCGGTGAGAAACTCGCAAAGGCGAATAAATATTTGCTTATTAATAAATAAGTTTATAAGTTAACCACGTCCTATAAATACCCTAAATGTTAGGCGTTTCGTCGATACGAGAGGTTCATAGGCCAGAAATCAGGCAATTCGCTGGTTACATTTTTTGGGGAGAGAATCGTGGCTAAACTGACAAGCCCGCCAACATCCAGTAAGACACGCAAACCAAGAGTTTTGCAATCCGCTTTTGTTTCTGTTCTCGCGGTCGTTCTGCTTTCATGCTCGATTGCATCGGCGGATCCCCCGGCCCTTCAACATGCGGGCACATATACCGGCAGAGAGCCTGTGGCTGGCTGGCTCATGAGCGAAAAGCTCGACGGCATTCGCGGATACTGGACGGGAAAAGAGCTGGTTACCCGAAAAGGATACAGGATTCATGCACCCGGGTGGTTCACGAAGCACTTCCCTCCGTTTGCCCTGGATGGCGAGCTGTGGCGCGGGAGAAACGATTTTGCTTTTGTTCAGCGTACCGTGCTGGATGAAGTACCCTCGGAAAACTGGAAGGAAATCACCTACAACATTTTCGAGGCGCCGGAAGCCGCCGGCGATTTTCTATCCCGGCTCCAAAAAGCAACTACATGGTTCAAGGCCCACCCAGCGCCGCATGTCCGCACTATTAAGCAAACCCCGTGCAGGGGCCCGGATCACCTCGATGCCTTCCTTAAAAAAATCGAATCCCTTGGCGGCGAAGGCGTTATCATTAAGAATCCGGCGTTGCCATTTCATGCCGGCCGCAGCCCTCACATTTTAAAGGTTAAAAATTTCAGCGACATGGAAGGAACCGTGATTGCCCATACCCCCGGCAAAGGCAAATTCGAGGGCATGATGGGCAGTATCACCCTCCGGCTCGAAAACGGTATCGAGTTCAAGCTCGGCACCGGCTTTACAATCGCGGACCGCAAGCATCCGCCTCCTGTCGACGCCGTCGTCACCTTCAAATACCAAGATTTAACACCAAAGGACATTCCCCGTTTTGCTTCCTTTATGCGCGTCAGGAGGGATTGAGATGAATGCAAATCTGTTAGCCTTGAAAACCGCACAAGCGCATCTGTGGTGCTGTGCAAGTAAGTCGTACTGCGCGCTTGCCGGTTAAGATCGGGTTTTTAACTCTAAAAACATGCTTTTAAGCGATATTTAAATTCAACCAAATCATGATGCGGATAAACCGCATATGATTTTGTTGTGCTTCGGAAAGATAATAGCTTGAATGTGCGACTCGGCAAGTAGTAAGATGATAATGCAAAAACCAAAGCGTCATCGATCTTGGCAATTTCATCCTTTAACAGTTGAACTTCCTCCCTGAGCTGAGTAATAGCTTCCAAAAGTATCAAAACCAGCGGAGTTCGTTCAGCTTCGGGAATGTCGGATATTTTGGGAATTTGAACAGTCATTTTCTCTTTCTCAGAAATACTGTTTGCATTTTGGTTCAACTACCTGAAAATAATCAGGAACGCAACCAAATTCAGCCCAGTGGCAAAAATATGGTATGGATATTCAACCAATATGCAGAGTTTCTCTGCCTGAAGTTATTGAGAAGTTACCTTTATAGTTTCATGGAAATATTGAATTGAATTGCTGCAAAAGATTATCACAAACTTTGTAATGTTGCCAATACACATTATTTGTATAGAAGTAAAAATACAAGTTCATAAAATAAAAGCAACACCGCACACCAAATGGGTGATGCAAGGAATAAAGATCCGTCATATCGGGAAATGTTATACAGCCGATCCTGCTTATGGCGAAGGGCTATCATAGGCACCTGGCATTTCGAAAAGTGAAGTTATGAAATAGATTACAGACGGTCATTTAATAAAAAATGTTACACCGGCAATTATATTAAGCTATCTGAATTTTCTTAAAAATGCTGCAATTAAATGCCGTTGTAATAATATTTATAGGTTTTCGGATAATCTTATATATCTTTCTGCCTCATCATTACGACCTCTTTTTAAGCAGCCCTGGGTATAAACATGGCATTTTTTCTTTAATGTTTTTAATGCCGCTTTTTGCTGGTCTTTGGATAACAGATCGCTTTTAAGAAGTTTGTTTATTGACTGAATCCGGTATTTATCTAAAGAATGCATAGCGGAAAGCTGATCATCGTGACCGCCTCTTTTGACAATCAGAGGAGTGTCGATAAGTGCTATCGGATATTTGCAGTTTATTCTGAGCCACATATCATAGTCTTCGCATGCCAACAGCGTTTCATCGAAAAGGCCGACCATATCTAAAAGGCTTCTTTTCATCATAACGGCAGACGGGCTTACCATGCAAAGTTCCAGCGATTTTTCGAAAAACATACCCGATAACTTTTTATGTCTTTTACCCGGATTGACACGTTTACCTTTTCTTAGCCATATTTCTTCTGTCTGGCAAATAAATGTATCGGGATTATTATTGAAAAATTCAAACTGTGTTTCAAGTTTTCCCGGAAGCCACAGATCATCAGAATCAAGAAATGCTATATAATTTCCGGATGATGAAACTATCCCTTTGTTTCTTGCAGCACTTACCCCGAGGTTTTTTTGTTCTATTACTGTTATTTTGTTCCGGTAAGAAGAAAGTACTTCTCTTGTATTATCAGTTGACCCGTCATTTACCACGATAAGTTCAAAATCATCGAACTTTTGGGAAAGTACGGAATCTATGGCTTCTTTTATTGTCCATTCCCTGTTATAAGCAGGAATGATTACACTTATTGCATGATTATTTTTAATGGCATGTTGTGACAACTGATTATTCCTTCAGATATACGAATATGCAGGTATTGTATATAATTGGTTTGATAACTTACAATGACTAAAGACAAAATGCAATCGGACGTTCAATATAAATGATTTTACCAAGTTTATCCTAAAAAACTATTGTAACACTTATATTCTTTTGATATCAGCATAATATTTCGCTATACCAATATCGTGTTTTGTGACCTTGTTCCATATTTTAGCTGATGAATGAGTTTTATTGGTTCCGAGTTTCAGTTGTAATGGAGCCATATAATAGGTTGCATATTTTAAGTTGATACTGTAATAGGCCATATAATTGTTTTATATGAAATATTCACAAATATTAAAAGGTGGAAAAGATGGATGATACAAGAGAAAAAATCGAATTTGATGTACTGTTTGTGGGGGGTGGTCCGGCATCGCTGGCAGGAGCAATCAGGCTGATGCAGCTTGCTAAAAAGAATAACATCGAGCTGGAAGTGGCTCTTTTGGAAAAAGGAGCTGAAATCGGATCTCACGCACTAAGCGGAGCGGTTTTAAATCCGATTGCTTTAAATGAGCTTATTCCCGATTTTAAGGAGAAACAATGTCCGATTGAAACAGTAGTAAGAGGTGATGAGTTCGTTTTTCTCACTGAAGATTCTTCTATGCGTGTTCCCATAGTTCCAAAACAAATGCATAATACGGGCTTTTCTATAATAAGCCTGTCAAGATTCACGAGATGGCTTGGTGATATTGCTATGGAACTAGGCGTCAATATTTTTCCGGGCTTTGCCGGAAAAGAAGTATTATATGACAATAATGGAAAAACCATTGTGGGAGTGCGTACAGGGGATAAAGGACTTGATAAGGATGGCAAGCCAAAAGGTAATTTCGAGCAGGGAATTGATCTTATGGCGAAGGTAACCGTTTTCGGAGAAGGTGCCAGAGGAAGCCTGATGCAGGATATCTCTAAAAAACTCGACATCTTTTCAGGCAAAATGCCCCAGGTATATGAAACAGGTATAAAGGAAGTAATTCAGCTTCCGGAAAACAATTATTTTACCACCAGCGCGAGCAACGATATCCATACACTTGGCTATCCTCTTGGCATGAATACGCCGGGCGGAGGCTTTATATATCAAATGGGTGATAATAAAGTTGCAATAGGTTTTCTTATCGCACTTGCATATGAAGACGCCATGTTGGATATATATGATGAGTTTATGAAATTCAAAACTCATCCGTTCGTTGCAAATGTTATAAAAGATGGGAAAGTGATCGAGCAGGGCGCCCGTACAGTTTCAAATGGCGGTTATAATACAATGCCCAAGCTTTTTGTCAACGGTGCCCTTTTTGTCGGTGGATGTGCAGCTATCCAGAGTCCTCCTGCATTGAAAGGAATTCATGTTTCAATGAAATCAGGTATGCTGGCAGCAGAAGCAATTATAAAAGCCTTTCAGGAAAACAGTTTCAATGCTGAAGCATTAAGTGCTTATCAGACTTTATTTGATAAAAGCTGGCTTAAAGAAGAAATGTATGAGGGAAGAAATTTTGCTGCGGGCCTTGCAAAAAAAGGTATAACCAAGCTTATTCATCTTGGGTCCCAGTATATTACCAAAGGACGGGGTATTGTAGATAATTTAAGCACGGAAGAAGATTGTACAACGCTCAAACCTGTAGGCGCAAACGTTAAGGCTGATACAAAAAAGATTGCCTATGACGGTACATTGTTTGTTGATAAGCTGACGGGTGTATTTCTTTCAAAGGCTGCACACAGGGAAGACCAGCCGTGTCATATCATTGTGCATGACATGGATATATGCGTAAACGAGTGCTATCAAAAATATAAATCTCCCTGCACAAGGTTTTGTCCCGGTAGTGTATATGAAATGGAGTTGGACGAAAAATCCGGAAAACCTAAGCTTAAACTGAATTTTTCTAATTGCCTGCATTGCAAAACCTGCGATGTTAAAGATCCGTACAGAAATATTAAATGGACATGCCCTGAGGGAGGAGAAGGACCGGGTTACACAATAGTATAACCTGTAAAATAGCTAATTATTTGCCTTTTCTAAGCATATATCGGAAGCCATAGGTCCATAACAGCAGGGACAAATCCGGTTTATTGGTGAACCTGCGTATGAATTGAAACGACTGCGAAAGCAAAAATTTGTTGCTTTCGCAGTCAGTCTTTTTGGCTATAAAAATTATGGTTTCTCCGTTTTATAAATGGTGAAACTTTTATTCCGGAGTTTTTTTAATAAGATCAGGGTGGGTGGAAATAATCTGATCCAAACTTATATAAGCAAAATACAGCTCTTCAAATATTAATCTGATTATCAAGTATTTATTTGATATATATATCTTTTTCGTGCTATTTCCCAAAAATATAATCAGGATTGAATTTAATATGCCGGGTTATCATAATCCTGCCGGTTTCGTTTAAAACTTTATATTTAAGATGCGTAAACCCTGAAGGAATGAAACATACTTATTTGCCTTTTGAATTCTACATGGTGAAGTGTAATTTAAACGGATGGATTTTTGTAAAGCCGTTAAATTTTAAAAAGTTGTGACTTATTAACAAGTTGTCAAAAGATGCTTGACTGTTTATTATATCTGTCCTACTTATTGAATTTAACGGAGAAATATCATAACAGGGTTTTATAATAAAAAATCATAATAAGGAACAGTTGACTAATGTCATTTTCTATAGCACTTGCCGGAAAAGGCGGGACGGGTAAAACAACAATAAGTGGTCTGCTTGTCAAATATTTAACTTTAAAAGGAAAAATTCCTGTTCTTGCCGTTGATGCTGATTCAAACGCCAACTTAAATGAAGTTCTTGGCCTGAAGGTAATAGAAACTCTTGGAAATGCCAGAGAAGAGATGAAGAAAGGAGTAGTACCCGGTGGCATGACAAAGGATGTATTCATGTCAATGAAACTTGAAGAGGCTATTGTAGAGGCTTCAGGACATGATCTGGTCGTAATGGGCCAGCCGGAAGGAGCAGGTTGTTATTGTGCGGCCAACACTCTTTTGACCGGTTTTCTTGAGCGGCTTGTTGATAATTATCCATACATTGTTATTGATAATGAAGCGGGTATGGAACATATCAGCCGCCTTACCACAAAAAATGTGGATATACTTCTGATTGTTTCGGATACTTCAAGGCGCGGGCTTCAGGCGGCAATAAGGATCAGTGAACTTGCAAAACATCTTAATATCGGTGTCGGTCAAAGCTATATTATAATAAACCGCTGTAAAGAAGAACCATCTGATGAAATATTGAACATAATCAAGGATGCAGGAGTCCGGTTCGCCGGATCAATACCTGAAGATAAAACACTTTATGAATACGATTTAAATGGTTTGCCGACAATAGATATGCCGGTTGATAACAGCATGGTTAAGGCGGTTTTTGAAATATTTGACAGGATAATTAAATAACCTGCAATTGCCATTGATTAATATGACTGAGGATATTCCTTATAAAAACCTTTATATTTATTCTATTGAAGGACGGGTTAAACCTGATTTTAAAATATTTGGTTCCGACTTTATAGGCAATTGGGAAGAAGATAATTATTCATTTCTTTTCTTCAAAAACCCATCATATGGGAAGATTGAAATGCTTTTAGATAACCAGCCATATCTGATATTAATAGATAAATATGAAATGAGTTATGATGAGTGGCAGGGCAAATCTTCTTTTCCTCTTAATATCGGACGGTTCAACATAATTTCACCCTGGAATACATCTTGTGATACTGAAAGAAAAACCAAGATTATTATAGATCCGGGTGTGGTTTTCGGTACAGGAACTCATCCGACAACACATGACTGTATTGAAGCTCTTGAATTGGCTTTCGACGGTGAGCAAATCAAAACCGTTGTTGATCTGGGAACAGGAACCGGGTTGCTGTCGATAGTTGCAGCATACCTTGGCGACTGCAAAATTGTAGCTGTTGATATCAACTATCTTTCAGCTGAAACAGCAAAAAAAATATTTTACTGAATGCTATGGAAGACAGAATAATTCCGGTTCAGGGTTTAGCTCAGGATTTTATTGATTTGCCTGCGGATCTTCTTATTGCGAATATTCATTATGATATCGTGAAGCAACTTGTTCAGGCACAAGGATTTTTAAATAAAAAGTATTTTATTTTATCAGGGTTAATGAAAAATGAAGCAGAAAAAATAGAGGGTTATTTATCAAAACTTTCTGTTGAAATAATAAATAAATGGGAACATGCCGGCATCTGGAAAACCTTATTGGGAAGAACATTGCAATAAAGCCTCTTTTAAAGGGAAGGTTAAAACATGTATATTAAATGCTGGGGGTCAAGAGGTTCAATACCTGTCTCCGGTAAAGAATACCTTGTATATGGCGGAGATACAACGTGCGTTGAGATAGCTACTAAAAGCAATGATATTATTATAGTCGATGCAGGTACAGGTATCAGAAGGCTCGGCAATCATCTTATTGAAAATAACCTGTATAAATATAATTTTATATTTACTCACGCACACTGGGACCACCTGATGGGTTTCCCTTTCTTCAAACCGCTTTATTCAAAACGGGCTGAATTTTATATGCACAGATGCCCGTTTCACAGCAAATTTGTTGAAACAATACTTTCAAAAGTAATGGCTCCCCCTAATTTTCCTGTAAAATACTCAGATTTAAAAGCAAAAATTGTACATATTGATGCATGCCCGACCGAGTTTGAAATAGGCTCGGTTAAAATAATTCCTATTCCGATAAGCCATCCCAATAATGGAAGTGGATACAAGTTCATAGAAGACGGTAAAACATTTGTTTTTTTAACAGATAATGAGCTTGGTTTTGTTCATAGTGGCGGCCTTCCCATGAAATCTTATATAGATTTTTCCAAAGATGCCGATCTACTTATTCATGATGCGGAATATACTCCTAAAGAATATGAACGAAAGATCGAATGGGGGCATTCTGTGTATACCGATGTCCTTTCCTTGGCTTTTGAGGCAGGAGTTAAAAAACTTGGCCTTTTCCATCTGAATCAGGAACGAACCGATCGGGAAATGAATAAAATTGTTAAAATATGCAAGCATACCGCTGCTGAAAAAGGATACAATACAGAATTTTTAGGGGTAACATGTGATACAACTTATATTCTGTAAATTCAAGGTATTTTAATGCAAGAAGATACTATAGATGATAAAACAAATCCCGGAAATGGTCTTGATAACATTGATACAGTCGGGAGATATAAAATCATACGAAAGCTGGGGCAGGGGGGTTCCGGCGTAGTTTATATGGGGATTGATCCTTATATAAAAAGAATTGTAGCTATTAAGCTTTCCAGACTTAATACGGACAGGGAAAGAAGCCATTTTTTTGTTGAAGCACAATCTGCCGGACGTCTTAGTCATCCCAACATCGTTTCAATATATGACGCAGGCATATACAAAGATTATTGTTATATGGCTATTGAGTATATTAAAGGAGACACTCTTTATAAATACTGTAAGAAAGAGAACCTTCTTCCTGTAAACACAGCCCTTAAAATCATAATAAATGTCTGCAACGCCCTTGATTATGCTCATAAGCAGAAAGTCATACACCGAGATATTAAACCGACAAATATAATGATTGATTCCGTATTATTTCCAAAAATAACCGATTTCAGCATTGCCTATATTTCAGAAGCAACATTGGATATGGGACTGATGGGCACACCAAGATATATGTCACCCGAGCAATTGAAAGATTCAAAGGTTTCTGTTGTCAGTGATATTTTTTCTTTGGGATGTGTTCTTTATGAAATGCTTGCCGGAGTCAAGGCTTTTCCGGGAGATAATCATTTTTCCATAATGTATAAAATTAATAATGAAAATCCTGAATCTATATTGAAAATCAGACCCGGAATACCTAAAATTCTTGATAAAATAATACAAAAATCGCTTGCCAAGAATCCGGATGATCGTTACCAGAGTTGCATGGAGCTTGCCTATGACTTAAGAGTGGCTCAAAGGGGATTAACGGGAACGCCGGGTAATGAAAGAGTTAATGATATTATCCGGTTCATGAACCATCTTCCCTTTTTTAAAAGCTTTACAACAAACCATATGAAAGAGCTTCTTTCAGTCAGTAAAATAACAAAAGTCCGCAAAGGCAAAATAATTGTCAGCGAAGGTAAAATAGATGATACCTTTTATATAATCATGAGCGGAAAGGTAGCAATATTAAAAGATAATAAAACTATTTCAACCGTTGGCCAGGGAGAATGCTTCGGGGAAATGGCATATATAAGCGGTCGTGCCCGGACAGCTACAGTTGTGGCAGAAACCGATTGTATACTTCTGGTAATAAACGCAACTCTTCTTGATAATTCTTCGGATTCAATTCAACTGCTTTTTTTTAAGAATTTTGCTATAACCCTTGTAAACCGTTTTACCGGAGAACCTTGATAATTACTGTCCGCAAGTTTACTTTATTGATAAAGGCCGGAATAAAGGAGATAAATTAAGGCAAAATGATTAAGGTTGAATCGGCGGGAATTACTGATACCGGCAGGAAAAGAACAGGAAATGAAGATTCTTTTTTTATTGATGACCATATTTGTCTTTATTTAGTCGCAGACGGAATGGGAGGACATAATGCCGGAGAAGTAGCCAGCAAGCTTGTTGTGGAAACAGTAAAGAGGATGATGGATAGATATGTCGGTGGAGATACTGATAACATCAAGCCGATTCGGAGTGTTTCAATGCAGGCTTTATGGCTTATATCAAGCATATTTGAGGCCAACAAGCTGGCTTATGCACATTCCATAAAAGAATCGGCATGTAATGGAATGGGTTCAACAGTATCTGTTGCTTTTGTAGTATCTGATATGCTGGTTGCCTTAAATGTCGGAGACAGCCCGATTTATCTTATTCGTAATAATGAAATCAGCCTGCTTTCGGTACCGCATACAGCAATGGCCGAATATGCAGCTTTTGCTTCTGCCGATGCACCGCCGCTTTCGGAAAGATTCAGGCATACAATTACACGGGCTATAGGCATTAAAGATGAGGTGGAGCCTGACTTTTGTGAAATTAAAATATATGAAGGCGATCTGCTCGTTTTATGTTCCGACGGCCTTAGCGATAAAGTAAAGCCTGAAGAAATATCGGATATAGTGAAAAATAACTCTCCCTCAACCTCTTGCCGGATGCTGGTTGATCTTGCAAATGAGCGGGGAGGCGACGATAATATCACCTTGATTGTTCTGAAGATAACAGATGATCCGCAAACCGGTTCTGTAGCAACTCCTGCTGATAAGACTCAAAAGGATTTGGAATACGTTATAGTTGAATATGATACGGATGATATTTCAAACAGGGCTTTGGCTAAACATATTACTATAGATGGCCTTTTCATTGAGTCAGGCGATTTTTTTTCAATGGGACAAAATATGGTTCTTACCATTTCGGATTACAAAGGAGAAAAATCGTTAATGGTAAATGCAAAGGTTGTGGGTATAAAACCTTTTGGTGTAGAGCTTAAATTTGAAAAGCTTACACAAAAACAAAAAAAGGCTATTGAAATTTTTATAGACAAATAAGAAAATAGTTCATAAGCTCGTGAGTTCATAAGTTCTTGAATTCATAAGTTCTTGAGTTCGTGAGCTCATAAGTTGATGAGACGGGTAAGGAAGGCATGGAAAACCTGATCAAAAAAGCGGCGAAAGACCTTGCAAAATCAAAGAAAGTTGTTGTTCTGACCGGAGCCGGTGTATCCGTTGAAAGCGGCATTCCTCCTTTCAGGGGTAAAGGCGGCATATGGGAGAAAATAGATCCCATGGAATTTGCGCATATTGACTCATTTATGAGAGATCCTGCTAAAGTTTGGAATATTCTTATAAGGGAGATGAAAGATGTTATAGAAAAGGCCAAACCTAATAATGCACACATAGGCCTTGCAAGACTTGAAGAACTTGGAATACTAAAGTCAGTAATAACACAGAATGTTGACGGGCTTCATCAGCTTGCCGGGAATACCGATGTTATTGAATTTCATGGCACTTTTGCTTTCCAAAGGTGCCTTAAGTGTGAAAAAAAGATCGAAACATCCAAAGTTTGCCTTGATGAGATTCCACCCAAATGTGAATGTGGAGGAATCTTAAGACCGGACTGTGTGCTATTTGGAGAAATGATACCGCCAGAGCACCTGTTTCGTTCGGGAAAAATCTCCCGTGAATGCGAGGTCATGCTGGTAGTCGGAACTTCTGCCGTTGTTTATCCGGCTTCAATCATACCTGTAGATGCAAAGGAATCAGGAGCAAAGATAATTGAAATAAATCCTGAAAAAACACCGCTTACTGAAAATATCAGCGATTATATTATAATGGGCAATGCCGGAGAAGTATTAAAAGAAATAGTATCCGAAGTGGAACTTCTTCTGTAACGCAAGACTATGACTGAATCTACCAATAGCTGGATTAAAGAAATAGAAGTACCTTTTCCATCCCTTAGCGATAATACGGCAGATGCGGAGCGTTTTGAAAAGACTCTTGAAACCGCTTTAAATATCCAATCGGTTGATATGGATATTTATCTGCTGGCAAAGCTTCCTGAACTTATCCGGAAAAACAATTTTAAGCTGCGTTGCGTTCTGTTTAAAGATCACAAGAGATGGCATCTTGCCGGAATAACCGGTAAGCATACAGATACTGCTGCGGGCCTTGCAATTGATCTTGGCACAACCACCGTTGTGTTAAGATTGTTAGACCTGTCGGATGGCCAAACCCTTGCAGAGAGTTCATTTCCCAATCCCCAGATATCAGTCGGACCGGATGTTCTTACAAGGATACATTTTGCGGAAAAAGAAAACGGGCTTGAAACTCTAAAGAATTTAATTGTAAACGGTATCAACAGCGCTGTTGAAAAGCTTTGCAAAACATGCAACATCAAGCCTTCAGATATTTATCTTGTTTCAGTTGCAGGCAATACTGCCATGACTCATCTTTTGCTTGGACTTAACACGCACTATCTTATCAGAGAACCATATATTCCTGTCATAAACAGACCCGGATGCCAAAAGGCCAGAGAGCTGGGAATAAAAGCAAATGAGTCCGCCAAAGTATTTGTATTTCCAAACACCGGAAGCTATTTCGGAGGAGATCTTATAGCCGGGATCTTATATTCAGGTATTAACCGAAGTGAAAATACTTCCATTCTGGTTGATGTGGGTACAAATGCAGAAGTGGTGCTTGGCAATAAAAACTGGCTTGTTGCATGTGCCGGAGCTGCCGGGCCTGCTCTTGAAGGCGGTGTAACTAAGATGGCTATGGTAGCAGGACCCGGAGTAATAGACAGACTCTCTTACGATCATAAAACGCAGAATTTTAATGTTCATACAATAGAAGATCTTCCTCCTGTTGGAATTTGCGGATCAGGCCTGATTGATCTTGCAGCATCTCTTTTTCTTTCCGGCATGATCGATATCAGAGGAAAATTTATTAAGGATGTATGCAAAAATAGATTATTGGATAATGACGGATTCAGAAGCTTTGTTGTGATATTTGCAGAAGACTCTGCCAAAGGAGAAGATCTGACTATAAGTCAGGCTGATCTTGACAGTCTTATAAGATCCAAGGCCGCCATGTATACTATACTCGAAACTATAGCATCTTATGTTGGGATTTTGCTTTCCGATCTGGTTACATTTTATGTGGCGGGCACTTTTGGCTCTCTTATCGATGCGCGTTCCGCCATAACAATCGGAATGCTGCCTGATCTTGCCGAAAGTACTTACAAGCCGATAGGAAACAGCTCTCTTGAAGGAGCTTCAATGATTCTTAAAGACTGCAAATTAATGGATGAGATTGATGCAATCAGAAACAGCATCACTTATGTTGAATTGAATGTAAACCAGGATTTCATGAACCGTTTTTCCGCCGCCAAATTTATTCCCCATACCAATCTTTCGCTGTTTCCATCGGTTAAATTAAATTTCCACAAAACATCTCCTTAACATTATCTTTTTATAATCATCAGGCATAACATCCAATACTGACACAAACAGCTCTTTGCACATTATAACGATAGTACTTCTTTGCATATATTTGTTATAAGGAGTGCCGGATCATCCGGATTAATATTTATATTATTTAATACTGATGGTTCTCTTCCCAGAAAACTGTAAGTGACATTTGCAGTAAATTTCTTTGATTTAAGAGCAGATATAGATAGATTGCTGTATTTAATCTCATCGATTCTGACAATCATAATTTTGTTTTTTATGCATCGGGCTAATTCATCGTTTATTTTTTTAAGTTCTGTGATTGTCTGGTTAAATGTATTATTAACCTGATCAGATACTATCGAATCAATATGTAAATCCTTTAATATATGATTAAAATTGTTGGATATATTTTTAATTTCATTAAGAATATTATTTTCGGCATTTTTGACTTTATTTGTCAAATCACTTATAGTTCCCTTAATCCATCGATCAAAATCATTTCTTTTTGGATATACTGTTTCTATTCCGAGGTCTTTTCTGTATTGCCAATATTGTTTTACTTCTTTTACATCTTCATCTGTCCAATTTATACCACTCAAGTTATATGTCTCTTGCTGTCGAATCCTATCTGCTTTTTTCAGGTTTTCTGCAACTTTCCAGGCAGGACCCGGACTGATTTTCTGCTTAGACAGATTAACCCAGTATTTAATATGAAATATTGGAGGAACAACATAATCAAACCCATCGAAACCTTTTCTTTTGCTGTATTTATTATCCATCTGAATAATAAAATCTTTTTTTCTTTGCATTTCAACCAGATCAGCAACAGCTGCATCCACTTTCCCGATTTTATTTATTGCATCAGCAGTATTTATTTGAAACGGTTCCAAAAAGCCTTCAACAAACTTGTTAAATTCAGTCAGGTCTAAGGTTCCTGATAAATTATATGATGAAACATCCAGCAGGTTTTCCCCGGTTATTTCTAAAATGCTGCCAATGCCTGCAATTTCGGTTTTGGTGCTCAGAGAAAATTGATCATGATTAATGTTGATTTGAGTATTTGATAAATTCCCTAATATTGAAATAGCACCATCAAACCGAAAAGTATCGAGAGACAGCAGACCGTTGATTCTTTTTAATATGATTGTTGTTTCAGGGCCTTTTAAACCGGTACTATCAGCTGTAATGGATATATCATTACCAATCCGGATAACAGAATCAGCGTATCCTTTTATAAGCAATGAATCGTTTTCCGCAAAGACCTTAAGTTTAATATCGGTTTTGCTGCAATTTAAAGTTATATCCCATATGTTTTGCTTTTCATCGGCAATCACCTGGGTGCTGCCGCCAAGATAAAAACTTCCTGCTTCCAGATGTATGCCGCCTTTATACAAAATACCTTTTTTATCAATATGTCCGATTGCAGGACCTTTCTTTCCTTTACTTTGTCCGGTGTAGAGTTTTACCGGTGAAGATTCATCCGGAAACAAATCCAATAGGCCGCTAAACTCGATAAGAGGATCTGAGTCTGCCACCAGTTTGAAACTTCCCTTCATCACACATATATCCCAAAGCTTAAAAGAACTGGCGCCCGCAAGCATAAACATATCTTGTTTTGCTTCAGGATTAACTTTCAAAGCCCCCCATAAATGCAGTTGAAGGATATCGGCAACATATGTGTTAAATTCTATATCTGTAGTTAAGCCAGTAGATTCATTCAACACATTAATCAGAGCAACATTTATGCTCACCTCACCCACCACTTTAAAGGCACCCTCAAGAAAAAGTACTACACCTTGTTCTTCTTGCGCCATAATACCGGATGTAATTATCGCTTTTGAGCCAGGTTTATATGTGTTGTTGAATTCATCCGGTGTAATCATCGCCCATGTAAAGCTGATATCAAAGAGAGCAAATAAAACAACATCAACAGAACCCATACGCTGTTTGGCCGGAAGATATGTAAGTAAATAGTTTACCGGCTGTTCTCTAAGATCTGTTTTATAAATCGGGATACTGTAAGGCATTTTTTCTTTTAAAGAAAGAACACTGTACTTTAAAGCATTGGTATACAGATGTATTATATCTAAAGCATTAAAATCCCTTCTGTCTGAAAAGTCCAATCTGATTTTATTTTTACTGTTCTTTTCGTATCCGATAATACCGGGCAGCTCAAGATAGATAGGCCCTGCTTCAAAAGGGCGCAACAAACTGTCGCTATTGTCCTTATTTCCGGTTTCGGCAAGAGCATGAGAAGGTACTGGTAAAACCGAATCGTCATTTTTAAAGAAATTTATACAATCACTTAGCTCCTTAAATCCTTTAATAATATTTAATTCAGGATATGGCGACTCAACATTGAATTCGGAATCCAGCCCATCAATCCCGCAATGTTTCATATACAATCTATCGTAAAACAAAGGAACCGGAATTGGAATAACAGGAACAGGAGCCGGAATTTTAAGCAGAAATATAATTACCACAAGATTATTTGCTTTAAAAGTCTGACAGAACTTATCAGGATCAGGCAATATAAAATCCAGTTTTGTATCTTTGTTGCGTAACTGGGATATCTCATTTCCGGCTATCATCTGAATTAAGTTAAACTGCTCAATTTCAACCGAGAGATCAAGCCTGAAGCATTGATTAAACAAAGCCGTTCCAAAACCGATTTTTCTAAGACGTATCCCATACCAGTTTACAGGAACAACAGTAGTAAAATCTGGAACCAGAAATTGTATATAATCGGAAAAGTCTTTATTCTTCTTATTTTTGTTTTCTAAAACTTCAACTGCAAAAGAAAGACTTTTATCCGCAGTCATTTCAAATTTGAAATACAATTCCTGCGGTATTTTAACACTTAAGAATTCTTTAAATCTGTTTGGAAAATATTTAACAATTTCATCCGATTTTTCTGCTATAAGGTCTCTGAATTCTATGGGGAAAAACTCCTGCTTTTGATCTTTTTCCGGAAGAAATTGTTTAAAGTGGTTTTCAATTTCAGTAAGATCAAGCTTATTATCTTTTATAAAGTCGATTGATTTTATAGAAATAGCATCGGTCATCTGTTTACTCAGTTCTTTTAACACAGCCGAACCGGCCTCATTTAAGGGTAAAAGAGCCCCGATTTTTTCAACAACCCCGCGCACAGGCAGTTTAAGATGTTCACTCAGTATTCTAAAGCCGCCGCTTACCGAAAATGCGCCGTTTTTCAGGTTAAGAACAAATTTTGGTTTTTCTATGCTTATCTTACCATAGCGGCCTTTAGTTTCTTTTGTGGATTTATTATTTGCAAGAGTATCAAAATCGATGATTAAAGCATTACTCTCTTCAACGATAAAGCTTGTCAGGCCTTTTGTAACAGCTTCCAGTTTCTTTCTGTTAATCAGATCAAAATTATCCAGCTGTCCGCTAATCCCTTCAGTGCCAAGAGTTAGAGATACTCTGATAAGATTATCCTGAATTTGCTGACTATTTTTGGTGAATTCCGGTTTCAATAATTTTTTATCATATGTATTGATTATACCGTTTAATTCACCTGCGCCAAAAAGTCTGTCGTTTAATTTTGATGGCAGACCGAAAGCAATCGTTGCGGTTAAGGTGACTTCTTTTTTGATAGCCAGCTGAATCCGTTCAAGAATTATATAGGACTTGCCAAAATCAAATGCTTCATCAGGATCGAAACGAATGTCTGCTTTAATTTTTCCTTTAAGTTCCGGCGCAATACCTTGCAAAGCCTTATCAAAAAGGTTGGAAATTTCAATGCCATTGTTATTGACAAGATCAAAAACAAGACCTTCTTCCAAATTATAATAAATGCCTCCCTGAATGAAACGTTTGTCTCCTGTGTCTGGAAAAATTGCATCCAAAGCAGCATATAAATCTTCACTGACTGTTTTTAATCCATCGTTTAGAAACAGCTTTACGCTTCCGCCAATATCATAAACAGCGCCTTTTTTAATAAAATGAGCTTCGTTTAAGTTAAGGGAAAGCATGTTCATAAATGCTTCTTCTTTAATCCTGTCATTATAAAGTGCATGCAAGGCATCCGGCATACCCGGCACAAGTCCAACAACATTCAGCGGCTTTACTTCGCAATCATAAGCAGTAAAGATCAGTTTAAACTCTTTGCTATTATTATTGAAAGAAGCGGCAAGAGTTCCTTTCTCAATCTTAAACAGTTCCGAATGTTCCTGCCAGGTGCTGTACATGGTTAAATTTGAACTTATTGATAATCCGATTTTGCTGAATTTGCTGTTGGAATATTCTAATCCGATATTAAATTCTATTGGTTCAACTTCAAACAGCGTTCTGTTGTCATTCAGCAAATCCGGAATTTTTATTACTGATTTTTTGACATTATTTATTTTTTCCAGGGCTGATTGTATTTCTGACTGATAAGGAAGCAAAGGTTTGCTTAGTTGCAGAAGGTCTGATTGTATGCCATCTTTTAATTGATAGCATCCGTATTTATCGGATTTTTCAAGAATTCCTTTTTCATATAACTCCTGTTCCAATACTTCAAAATCCAAACCTTTGATATCGGAAAAGTAAGCTTTAGCTACTATTGGTTGCAATCCTGCCTTAAAAGATAATGCAGTACTGCCGTCTAATCGGGTAGTCTCCAGACTAAAAGATAAAAGGCGTTCAAATACTTCAATGAATAATTTGCCTCCGATATGCCATTCGGCTTTTTCATCTTCATCTTTTTTGCCGTATTGAAATTCAATTTTATATTCTTTAATCTTGGCATCAATTTTATCAATCTTTGCTATATCATGCCCCATAAGCGATATTGTAAGCTTATTTGCTTTTTTAGATTGAAAAAAATCAAACTCAAGCGTGGCGATATTAAGCTTTTGGTCTGCTATTTTAAATACTTCTTCTTTAAGTTTGACTGACCCCCTGAGATGTATTTCTTTTTCACTGTCGATCGTAATAGAAAGTTCATCAAATTTAACATCCGGTATAAAGGAAAGTATGGGGATCCCGATTTTATTAAGCAATGCGGTTAATGAGGGGGTATTTTGGGCTATTGCATAGAAAGTGTCTTTATTTTCCGTATGCCTGTAACAACCGAAAAATGAAATCCCATCAAGTTCGGGCAGAGAAAAATATCCACCCAATTGCAGATCTGGCTGACTATATGGCTTTTCATCCATAAGCATTTTCCTTTTTCCTGCAAAACGCCAAAAGATCTGTCCGGCAGTCAGGAGCCGGTTCTTAAACAGCTAAGACGTTAGCGACTTTTGCTTCTTCTCGGAATTAATTAATTGCTCGATTTGAGAAATGTTCATATTTTTCAGGACTTCATCATCTTTCGTAGACCAGATTTTAAGAAAAAGAGAATCCAATACAACCGGCAGTTTGCCCTTTAATTCTGTTTTCTTTTCATCATCCAGATCTATAGATATCCACAAAGCATATTCTACACTTGCTTCCGGATTTGTTTTAGCAACTTTAAGATAGATAACATGCAAGCTTAAAGTATAGTCCTTGATAATGTCTTTGATATTTTCCGGTATCGCAGACAATACATCAATTGCTTCCGGCGCTTTAACCCCTATAAGATCAAACATGCTTTGCATTTGCACATTGATATCGCTGACCTTAACCCCCACCGGTTTCGCATCAGTTGCCTGGTAGATAAGCAGGATATCGTCATTGTTCTCATGATAGTAAACCCCGCTTACCGGTGTTTTAAAAATCGTCAGGTCTCCTCCAAATAATACGGACGGGTTTTTATAATTAAGCTCTGACTGATCATCTGTGCCTTTTATTGTAGCTTTCGGACTCATTTTTTTCCTCCTTAAATATTTTGGAGTATATCACAAACAGCCGGAAACCGGTTTAATATACCCCCATTTTCAATAAGTTTGAAATGATTGTTAAAAGCCGTTTCGTAACCATTGTACCAGTATGATCTCATTGGCTCATCGAAATCTGTTTTATTGCCAAAAATTATTCTTTCTTCAACTATTTTACTTTCCGCATAACCTTTTTCAAGCTTATTTTTAATCATGCATTCACGATCATATATAATCTTTAAGCACTGCCTCAGCGCCGGTTTTATATCTTTTGATATGATTCCGCCTTTTTAGCACAGAAATACTTCTTTGCGGTAAATAAAATTCCACAGCTCAATTTTTTATAGATATTTAAGCATGTTAATAATAACAAAGAAATACTAGTTTTAACGCAGAAATACCGCAAATTTAATTTCAGTCCTAAATTCATTTTCAATCATTTTATCCAGACACAAAAAACTATAAGCTAACTATCATTAATTATAATATGATAGTTAGCTTATTGAAAGTCTTTTGTTTGATTTCAAAAAATCAGAAAATATTTAATTCCTTCTTAATCAGAAAACAGGACACCCCCCTAATCAATCCATTTGGCATCTCACAATCTCACATTTGTTTTTATAAAGTGGTGTGGGGAATGTTGTGGGGAATAAAAAAGGACTTAGATTTGTATTTTATCTAAGTCCTTGATTTGTTTGGCTCCCCAGCACGGACTCGAACCGCGGACCCAGTGGTTAACAGCCACTTGCTCTACCTGCTGAGCTACTGGGGATCAGTCTTTTAAAGAACTGTTTATCTATTAAAGAATGGGTGCAAAGTCAAGAAAAATTTCCTGATGCTTTTTGATATTTTTATATCAGCATCCTTATAATTTTTTTCATCCATGGTTTCAGAGATTGCTTTGCAATATTTCTGGATGCCAGAGCGTAAATTTCAGATTCTGTAGGATATGGAAAGATCATATTCATAAAATATGTGGCTTTGATCTTTTTCTTTATCGCAATAGCTGAAAGCCCAATCATTTCACCTGCTTTTTTGCCTACAATAGTTGTCCCGATAATGCGCTTTTTTTTATCCATTACAATTTTTAAAAATCCTGCTGTATCATCTTCGGTTTTTGATCGGTCGATTTCATTAAAATATTCAAGGGATATATCTCCCAACAATCCTTTTTCTCTTGCCGTATCCTCAGTATAGCCAACATGAGCCACTTCCGGCATTGCATAAGTTACCCAGGGTACGGCAGAATAATTTGCCTTTGCGGGAAGTTTGAATATAATGTTTCGAAGAATAATTCCTGCCTGGTATCCGGCCATATGAGTAAACTGATAAGGCCCGCAAATATCACCGCAGGCATATATTGATGGTGTGCTTGTTTGCTGTCGTTTATTTGTTATTATATAACCTCTTTTATCGGTTGCAACTCCGGCATCGGCAAGTCCCAGCCCGTCTGTTACAGCCGCCCGGCCAAGGGCTACAAGAAGAGTGTCGAATTCAAGATATGTATCTTTTCCATCCTTGCTGATGCGTACAAATGTTGATTCACCATCTTTTCTTATCTCTACAATTGTTGCACCAAGATAAAACTCCATGCCATCAGAGCGCATAATTTTTTCCATCAGAGCGCCAACCTCGCGGTCATCTTTTGTAAAAAGTTTTGGAGCCATGTCTATAACCGCTACTTTGGAACCAAGATGGCAAAATCCCTGGCCGAGTTCAAGCCCGATAGGGCCTCCGCCAAGTATCACAAGCTTTTCCGGCAATTTTTCAAGAGAAAAGATATCACGATTTGTATAGTGCTTTGTTTCCAGCAGTCCTTTTATCGGTGGCACTATGGCTTCAGAACCTGTTGCAATAACAATGTATTTGGCGCTTATTTCCCTTCCATCTGCTTTTATGCTGTTTGGCCCGGTAATCTGAGCCTGGCCGGAAATCACATCAACTCCAAGGCTTTTAAATCTTTGGGCGGAATCATGCGGTTCAATTTCTCTAATAACGCCTTGCACTCTTTGCATCAAAGCTTTCATATCGACTCCTTCAAATGAAGCCAGGATGCCGTATTTTGAACTATTTTTAATTTCTGCGGCCTGGTGTGCACAACGTAAAAATGACTTTGAAGGAACACAGCCGCTGTTTAAGCATTCTCCACCCATCTTATCCTGTTCTATAAGAGCAACTTTTGCTCCAAGCCCGGCAGCTCCGGCAGCTGTAGACAGGCCGGCGCTTCCTGCACCAATTACTGCAATCTGATAGTCATATTTCACGAAAGCCTCCTCTTTCAAACTTTAATAACTATTTGTGCGTCTTTTTATGTGTCCTTTATTTTACATTTTTGATTTTATCTTTTTATAAAGCAGAGGAACCAGCATAAGCAGTCCCAGCATAGATAAAGCAAGCAACACCCGCCCGGACATTACTGATTTAACGGAATCAATTCCTGAAAGCTGCTTTCCTGCGTAAACAAATACAAAAGTGCCAGGTAGCATACCTATCCAGCTTGTAAGCACATAGGTTTTCAGCTTTACTCTTGTGAGCCCGAGAACAAGATTGATTATAAAAAATGGAAATAATGGAACAAGCCTTAGAAACAGAATATAATTAAAACCGTTTTTTTCAATACCTTCGTTAAACTTCACAAGATTATTTTTGTATTTACTTTCTATCCAGTCCCGAAACAGATATCTTGCACCGGCAAAAGAAAGCGCTGCTCCTATAGTAGATGAAACAGAAACAACGGCAGTGCCGATATAAACTCCGAATACGGCGCCGCCAGCAAGTGTCATAACGGCAGCCCCTGGCAGCGCTAAAGCTGTAACCACTATATAAACCGCTGCATAGGCAAAAATAACAAAAAGCATGTGTGTGTTGTAATAATCAATAAATTCGCTCATCCGGAGCTTGAGATAATCAAGAGATGCGTACTTTTCAAGACCGGCCATGTAAAATATAATTACTATAACTACAACAAACAGTACTATAAATAGTTTTTTCTTTTTCATTCGTATCCTTTCAATGCCGGCAGATTCATAGAAAGCCTGAAAAATTACTACAGAAAACATTAAATTGACCGAAATAAACAGTAATGATATTATACAGACAAAACTAATAAATAACAGAATATAATGAAAGCTTAATTATATAATGATAATCAGGGGGCTGTATGAAAAAAATTGTTAAATCTCTTATGGTTTTTTCATTTATTATGCTGATTTCGCTGCCTTTATCAGCCGGGAATGAGCCTATGGTTAAAAACAGGGTAGATGAGTTAAACATTTTCAGCCGGGAAGCTATAGACCGGATTGGGGCGAGACCCGAAAACGGTAAAATAAATATAAAGGTAAGAGCAATTCCTGCAAAAAACGGTTTTATATATGAACCGATTGTTGATGAAGAAATTAATGAAACAAAAAAAACTTCTGAATCCGAGCATTATTTATCACAGCAAGAAGAGGAAAAGTTTTTTAGTTTCAGGGAAGGTATATCAAGGATAGTTTATAATAAACCCAGAGTCGTTCCTTATATAACATATGGTAATGATGGCGAATATATTTCATTTAGAGATGCGATCATAAATCTGAACAAAAATAAAATACAGCAAAGATGAATATATGTCTTTGCTTTTTAAACCGGTATCAATTGAAATCCAGAATGATTATCTCAGATTCTTCCATAAATGTTCACAAAAGGCTTCGGATTATAGTTTTGTAAATATATGGGGTTGGGCGGATGAATATGGAATTGAGCTGGCCAGGGACAAAAATCTTATATGGATAAGGCAGACAAGGCCTGAAATTGTTTACTGGGCGCCTGTTGGTGATTGGGAAAACGCCGACTGGGAAAAAATTATAGAAACTGACATTACCGGATATTCAGTTTTTATCAGAGTCCCGGAAACTCTTGCTAATATCTGGAAAAATTGTGCGATCAGGCATATGGATATAAAAGAAGCAAGAGGGCACTGGGACTATCTTTATTCGGTAAAAGATCTTGTAGAATTAAAAGGAAACCGCTTCCATAAAAAGAAAAATCTTTTTTCACAATTTATTAAATCATACAACCACGAATATATTCCTTTAACTCCTGATATCATCGAGCAAGCTGTTTCCATGCAGGCTGACTGGTGCACATGGCGGGATTGTGAAGCAACCGAAACTCTTTCGTCTGAAAACCGTGTGATTGAAAAGATTTTAAAAGTATGGGAAAAGCTTTATGGCCTAAAAGGCGGAGCACTTAAGGTGGATGGCAAATTTGTTGCCTATACTGTTGCAGAAAGTATTGCGGATGATACTTTGCTTATTCACTTTGAGAAAGCAAATCAGGAATATAAGGGAGCTTATCAGGCAATAAACCGGGTATTTCTTGAAAAAAACGGTAAAGGATATGAAAAGGTAAACAGGGAACAGGATCTTGATGACGAGAGTTTAAGAAAAGCAAAGCTTTCTTATAATCCGCTTGATTATATTAAAAAATACAGGGTAGTAATATCCTGAAAGCTTAAAAGCGCTATCACAAAGACGTAAATCAGAAGTAATAAAATTATAAGGGAAATAATGAACGAAATACATATATCAAATATTGCAAATGAGCTGAATTTAACATTGTTACAGGTAAGAGCTGTTTGTCAGTTACTCTCGGAAGGTGCAACAATTCCTTTTATTGCGCGCTACAGGAAAGAGGCTACGGAAAGTCTTGATGAAGTAGTAATTGCTTCCATAAGAGATATGCTTGGAAGACTGGAAGAGCTTGATAGCCGGAAAGAGGCTGTTTTAAAATCTTTGGAACAACACGGTCATCTTACTGATGAACTCCGCGAGAAAGTAATTGCCGCCCCAACACTTGCGGTATTAGAAGATATTTATCTTCCCTTTAAGCCAAAACGTCGTACCAAAGCGGCTGTTGCAAAGGAAAAAGGTCTTGAGCCTCTTGCTCTGCTTATTTTCAAACAGGAAGGAGCCGATCCTGATCAGGAAGCCTTATCATTTGTTGATATCGAAAAGGGGGTAGAAACAGTTGAAGATGCTCTTTCGGGTGCAAGGGATATAATTGCCGAAATAGTAAATGAAGATCAGCAGGCGCGCTCTTTGTTAAGAGATCTTTTTGCTGCAAAGGGTATGTTTATTTGTAAAGTTGCAAGCGGGAAAGAACAGGATGGAGTAAAATATAAAGATTATTTTGATTGGCTGGAGCCCGCATCTAATGCTCCTTCTCACAGGGTTCTTGCGATGCGCAGAGGGGAAAAGGAAGATATTCTTAATTTAACCCTTGCACCTTTGGAAGAAGATGCACTTGCTTTACTTGAAAAACTCTTTGTTAGAACTGAGGGCAAAGATTCCGGACAGGTGAGAATGGCAGTACATGACAGTTATAAGAGGATGCTTTCACGTTCAATGGAAACCGAAGCAAGACTTTTTACCAAGGAAAAGGCTGATGCCGAAGCAATAAGGGTTTTTGCCGAAAATCTTCGCCACCTGCTTTTATCTCCGCCATTAGGGGCAAAGCGGGTGATGGGAATTGATCCGGGGTTCAGAACAGGTTGTAAAGTCGTTTGTCTTGACCGTCAGGGAAAACTTCTTCATCACGATACAATATATCCTCACTTTTCCGAAAAAGGTGAAAATGAAGCCGTTTTAAAAACAAAGGAACTTTGTGAACGTTTTGAAATTGAAGCTATAGCAATAGGAAATGGTACGGCAGGAAGGGAAACGGAGTCATTTTTAAGAAATATTGAATTTTCCGGAAAAATACCGGTTATCATGGTAAACGAAAGCGGTGCGTCAATTTACTCCGCATCAGAAACGGCAAGAGAGGAGTTTCCCGATCTTGATTTAACGGTAAGAGGTTCGGTATCTATAGGAAGAAGGCTTATGGATCCGCTTTCCGAGCTTGTTAAAATAGATCCTAAGTCAATCGGTGTGGGCCAATACCAGCACGATGTTGACCAGAGTGCTCTTAAAAAATCTCTTGATGATGTTGTTATAAGCTGTGTTAACAAAGTTGGTGTGGATGTAAACAGAGCAAGTGTTCAGCTTCTTACATATGTTTCAGGCCTTGGGCCTCAGCTTGCAAAAAATATTATTGTATACAGAGATGAAAACGGACCTTTTGAATCAAGAAGTAAGCTTAAAAAAGTTTCCCGTCTTGGAGCAAAAGCATTTGAGCAGTCGGCAGGTTTTTTAAGAATAATAGAAGGAGAGAATCCTCTCGATTCGAGCGCAGTGCATCCGGAAAGTTATCATATTGTATATAAAATGGCCGAAGATCTTTCATGCAGTGTTGAGGATTTAATAAATGATCCGGTAAAAAGAAGCAATATTGACATTAAAAAATATGTTACGGAAGAAGTCGGTATTCCGACTTTAAATGATATACTGGAAGAACTTGCAAAACCAGGGCGTGATCCGCGAAAAGAACTGGAAGAATTTGCCTTTCAAAGCGGGATAGAAAAGATGGAAGATTTAAGGGCAGGCATGAAACTTCCGGGTATTGTGACAAATGTTACGGCATTTGGAGCATTTGTGGATGTGGGAGTTCATCAGGATGGTCTTGTTCATGTGAGTGAGCTGTCGGACAGATATGTTAAGAATCCGGCTGATGTAGTAAAAGTTCAACAGAAGGTCACTGTTACTGTATTAGATGTTGATATTGACAGAAAAAGAATTTCGCTTTCCATGAAAAAAGTCCCGGGAGAAAAAATAAAATCTGAAAATATACCTGAACAAGGAAAAAACAAAAAGTTTTCTAAGAAACAGGTGCAACCCGTAAAACCGAAAAATACTCCTTTTAATAACCCTTTTGAAAAACTTTTAAATATACATAAAGTATAAACGGCTTCGTTAGAATAAATCCTTTAATTTGTGATAGTATATCAGAATAATAACGGCTATAGGAAATTTAATCATGGAAGATCGGAAATGGTTTATAACTGAGGCCGGGGTTAAGATGCCATGGATTATTTATGGCACAGCCTGGAAAAAAGAGCGCACGGCAGATCTTGTTGTTAAAGCAATCCAGGCAGGATATGAAGGTATCGACACCGCCTGTCAGCCGAAACATTATGAAGAACACTTGATAGGCGAAGCGTTTGACAGACTGAAAGAACAAGGTATCGAACGTGAAAGCTTGTTTCTGCAAACCAAGTTTACCCCGCTTTCAGGTCAGGATCCACTGCAAGTGCCATATGATAAAAATGCCCCTATAGAGTTACAAGTTGCCCAATCATTTGAGGTATCGAGGAAAAACCTTAAGACACAATATATAGATTCTCTTTTACTTCATTCGCCATTGACACCTCACGATTTATTGATGAGAGCATGGAATGCGATGGAAACAATTCAAAAAGACGGTAAAGCCCGTCAATTGGGAATTTCCAACTGCTATCATTTGGAGATATTGAAAAAACTTTATGCAGATGCTGCTGTAAAGCCTGCTGTAGTACAAAACAGGTTTTATCGTGAAACGGGATACGATGCACAGTTGCGTAACTGGTGTGCCGATCATGGAATTATCTACCAGAGTTTTTGGACTCTTACCGCAAATCCTCATATTCTGTCCAGCTCTATAGTCAGTACTATTACTAAAAAGCATAACAAAACCAAGGAACAGATATTTTTCCGTTATCTCAATCAAACAGGCATTGTTCCTCTTACCGGAACATGTTCTGAGCAGCATATGAAAGAAGATCTGAATGTATTCGATTTCAAACTTTCCATAGAAGATTTAAAGAATATAAGTAACTTGCTAAATCAAGTATAAGATTTTAGTCACATTATAAATAATATTTACCATCGGGCCACTTTCAATACGTTTCAGTTTGGTCAAGGTCAAGGTGCGCTAAAATTTTAACCATATAAATACATTCAGTATTTTGAGGATAGCGCTATGCTTCACTGCGTGCAAAATTTGAGCCCAACGCACAGATCGGCCTGAATGGTATGTTTTGAAACTGGCTTAAGTCAATAAAACAATTTGCATATTAATCATTTTGAGCTATATTAGGATCAATATATAGATCATAATATAGGAGACTATAATGAAACAAATAAATGTAGCAAATGATATTGTGCCGGTCGCAGAGTTCAAAGTGCAGGTTTCAAAATATCTCAAGAATATCAAAACTACAGGTCGGCCAATGGTTATCACGCAAAACGGCAAACCGGCAGGAGTACTTCTTACCCCTGATGATTTTGAAGAACTCATTTATCAAAAATCTTTGATCGAATCAATTGGCCGTGGGATTTCCGATTTAGAGAAAGGAAATATATTCACAACCGAAGAACTCAGAGCCAAACTCGAAAAAAGAAGAGTATAATAAATGCAAATTGTATGGACACAAGAAGCATTAGAAAGATTGGCGGAAATCGAAGAATATATTTCTAAAGACAGCCCAAACAGAGCGGTAAATTTTATAAACTACTTGATAGAGCAAGCAGAAACATTGATAGAACATCCCAAAATTGGCCGGGTAGTACCCGAAGTAGGAAATGAAAATATCAGGGAGCTGATTGCGAAAAGATACCGCATAATATATCGGGTATCTTTAAAAAGAATTGAAATACTAACAGTATTTGAAGGGCATCGTCTTTTAAGGATAGAAGAGCTTGAGGACAATTAAAGTAAACCCCATTTATTATGGGATAAATTCTTTTGATGATGAATACCGGTAAATCTCTTAAAATACGTGGGTGTCTTCTTGTAATCGGAATCGGTTTAATGGGAATAGGGGGCTCCGTTGTAATCAATAGGTCACCAGGAACTAAAATTTTTTCAACACCGGGTTTGACCTTAAAAATATCGCAATATTAATCAGTATTTGTGGTTATATTATTACTGATTGAGATGCTTTCAGACTCTGATGCCGCAGTAAGATCTTTGGCAGCTGAAATACCGGGTTCTTTTATACTTGCCGGCATGAACAGCGATACCCGTTCAATAAAGCCTCTTATAAAAGCATTAAATGATGAAAATGCAAATGTGCGGTCAGCAGCGGCGCTATCGCTGGGACGTATAACAGAGTATCTGGGCAGTGAGGCGGCGGGGTGGCCGGTAGAACCACCAAGAACTGCTCTTAAAGATGATGATCCGTCTGTGAGGGCAGCGGCGCAAAAGGCGCTTTCTATGATGAGATAAAGGCTGTTACTCTAAGGAAATATAAAATTAAGTGCTTAATAATCATGAATTTATTTAGCTTTGCAAAATATCTGTAAATTGATTATAAGTTTTATAGATTGATATATGCTATGTAATTTTAACAATAGTAAAATAATCCTAACTCAGAGGTTTAAATGCTTGAACTCCATAAAAATATCGTTCTTGATGAAAATCAAAAACCCATAGCAGTTCAGATTCCTATCAGGGAATTTGAACTTATAGAAGAAATCATTGAGAACCATGGTTTGGCAAAGCTGATGGATGAAGTAGCCGATGATGAGCAGCTTTCCATACATGAGGCGAAACAATTATATAAGTTATTAAAAGATGATGTGGAAAGTTGAATATAAGAAGCATTTCATAAAGGAACTTTCTAAACTCCCAACAGAGGTTCAGATTCAGGCGGAAAAGATCGTCTTTGAGGATCTCATATGTGAGAACCTGTTCAGCCTCGGATATATTGAGCAAATGAGAGGATACACCGGAAAATATAAGATTCGTATCGGACAGTACAGAATTGGAATTACATTAGACAAACATAAGAAAATTATAATCTGCAACCGAATTGCCCACCGAAAAGATATATATAAGCTTTTTCCATAAAATGTCCTTCCAATATAAAACATGAAATAAAGGACATTATAATTTTCAGCAGTATGTAAGATTCCGATATAAAGCTTCCCGAAGCAATGTAATAAATCGCCTTCAATATTATTCCTGTTTTCCATAAATTTTATTAACGCTGTTAAAATTATTTAATTACTTTTACGTCATACCGTTTTACCACGTCATGCCGGCGAAGGCCGGTATCCAGTAAATACATTATGTCCGGGATAATAGATTGAGTAGTATTCATCAAACCATCGATATCGGCCTCCCTTTTTATTTTTTCTTCTTAAAAAATCACGATTTGCTATGAAATTTGGATATTGTAAAATATATGTTAACAGTTTATATGAAACTTTAGATTAATCAGGTTATCTAATCAAAATAATTCAAAGTCCTTATGAACAAAGATTTATAGCTACTTATGTTTTTAAAGGATAAAACATGACTGATAAAACCAAAACAGAAATCAAAGGAGATACGCAGACTCCCAAACAGGAAAGGGAAAATAAAGAAATTTACTCACATTCAAAAATTCCCGGGTGGGCAACCACAGTATCTGTCGTAAGCGGCTTATCATTTTTGGTTATTCTGCTTATAATCGCAATTTTTATCCCTCATCCCACAGATTTTCAGACATTTATCTTTCGTATCATTATTGCGTTGGCTGCTGCTGCTTTTGGCGCTACAATCCCCGGATTCTTAAAAGTCGATCTGCCTGTTGGAAAGAAGGGACTCGTAGCAGCCAGTGGAGCAATTGCCTTATTTGTACTGATTTGCTTTATGAACCCTCCGAAATTAATTTTAGATACAGCTTTGCCACCCGAAGTTCTAAAACAGCCACTTGTGGGCTTCATTTTGGATCGGGATGGCGAGCCTTTACCCGGAGTAAATGTAACCATTTCAGAGTATGAAGTAAGTGACCTTACCAATAGTCAGGGTAAGTTTTCTTTTGAAATTAAAGGTGAAAAAAATTCTTCTGTGCGGCTGATGGCCCAAAAACAAGGTTTTAAAACACATAGGCAGGATGTTACGTTGGGAAATACCAATCTGAGTTTCAAGATGGTGCTAACGCCATGATAAAAGAAGCCTATTCTTATATTTATCTTAAAATTATCCTTTGTCTTATTGTTTGTTTTGCCTTATGCCCGGCTTTATCGGCAATAGCTAAACAAGAGTTGCGCGGAACCGTTTATATTCTTGGTGAAAATGATAAGCGAATTCCTGTTACAAACACTACTGTGCGTATTAAAAACACAGATGATTCGGATATAACAACAAACACCGGCATGTTCAGAATCTATTTGCCCGATGTTTTCAAGGCTGGAGAAACCGTAACTCTGGAAGTGGAAAAGCCAAAGTATCAGATACTCCATCCATTGGCAGGTGAAGTAAGAATACCGGCAAACTGTTTGAAAGATCCGGTGGAAATTATTTTGGATAAAGAAGGTTCTCATCGCTTTATGAGCGGCAAGGCATTTGCCTTACTAATAGAAAATATCGCCAATAAACCCAAATCACAGCTTAAAACCGATGATGAACGAAAAGAAGTTGATCTGAGCCGTTACCTTAAGCAGTGGGCTGTAAAATACGGTTTCGGGATTGAGCAGGTAAAAGCCGAGTTGGATAAATGGGCTGCGGATGTTGAAGCAAGACAAGAGGATTTTCATGAGCTTGCTCTGGCTGCATTTTACAAGAAAAATTTTAAAGAAGCTGCGGACAGATCTTATCAGTCGGCAAGGCAATATGAAAAACAATTGGCCGAGCTTAGTGAGCAGGAAAAAAGGATTAGCGAAAAAAAGCGGCAAATAAAAGAAAATATCATCCGTGATTATAGTCTTGTCGGTATTGCCTATTATAATAACTACCTGTTTGAAAAAGCTATTTCTGCTTATCAGAAGGCATTGTCCGAGGTTGAGATGGAAGCTTCTCCTCAACGGTGGGCATCCTTAAGAGGTGAGATAAGTAATACATATTTCAATTTAGGCATAAGAGTAGAAGGGAATAACTCCCAATTGTATCTTAAAAAAGCATTAGATGGCTACTTTGCAATATCAAAGATTTATAGCAGAGAAACTTTGCCTCATGATTGGGCAGCTACCCAGAATAATCTGGGACATGTGTTAGAAAACCAAGGAATTCGTGCAGAAGGCAAAGAAAGCACTATATTGCTGGGTAAGGCATTTGAAACATATAAAGCAGCTTTAACAGTCTATACCCGCGAGAGTTTTCCGCACGACTGGGCAATGACCCAGATCAATTTGGGGATTGTGTCACAAAATCAAGGTATCCGAGCAGAAGGTGAGGAAAGCTTAAAATTACTATGTAAAGCAATTGAAGCATATAAGTTAGCTTTAACAGTCTACACTCGCGAGAGTTTTCCACATGACTGGGCAATGACCCAGAACAATCTTGGGGTTGCATTACAAAATCTGGGTATCCGTACAGGAGGTGAAGAAAGCTTAAAATTACTGGGTAAGGCAGTTGAAGCATACAAGTTAGCTTTAACGGTCTACACTCGCGAGAGTCTGCCACAGGATTGGGCTATGACCCAGAACAATCTTGGATTTGCGTTACAAAATCAGGGAATCCGCGCAGGAGGCGAAGAAGGCTTAAGCTCATTGGGTAAGGCAGTTGAAGCGTATAATTTAGCTTTAACAGTCTACGCTCGTGAAAGCCTGCCGCAGGACTGGGCCGGAACCCAGAACAATCTGGGACTTGCATTACAAAATCTGGGTATCCATACAGGGGGTGAGGAAAGCTTAAAATTACTGGGTAAGGCAGTTAAAGCGTATAATTTAGCTTTAAAGGTCTATACTCGCGAGAGTTTTCCACAGGGTTGGGCTATGGTTCAGAACAATCTGGGGCTTGCATTACAAAATCAGGGTATCCGCATAGGCGGTGAAGAAAGCACTATATTGCTGGGCAAGGCAGTTGAATTATATAGAGCTGCTTTAACAGTCTATAACAATGAAACTCTGCCTCAATACTGGGCTGGAACGCAGAACAATTTAGGACTTGCATTACAATATAAGGGGATCCGCATAAAAGGTGAAGAAAGTATTAGATTACTGACTGAAGCAGTCGAAGCACATAAAGCAGCTTTAACTGTCTATACTCGCGAAAATTTGCCTCAGAACTGGGCAATGGCTCAAGAAAGTCTGGGGCTTGCATTACAAAATCAGGGTATCCGCATAGGCGGTGAAGAAAGCACGCAACTACTTGGTGCGGCAGTTGAAAAATATAGAGCAGCTTTAACAGTTTATAGCAGTGAGACTCTGCCCCAGGACTGGGCCAGAATCCAGGTTAGTCTGGGGAATGCATTCCAAGATCAGGGTATTCGCACAGGATGTGAGGAAAGCGAAAGATTACTGGGTGAAGCAGTTAGAGCATATAATTTAGCTTTAACGGTCTATAACCGTGAGACTTTGCCCCAGGACTGGGCAATGACACAAAACAGTCTGGGTAAAGCGTTACAACATTTGGGTATCCTTAGAGAAGATAAAGAAAGTGCTAAATTGCTTGGCAAAGCAGTCGAAGCACATAAAGCAGCTTTAACGGTCTTTACCAGCAAGAGCTTGTCTTACGGCTGGGCTATGACACAAAACAATATAGGGAACGCATTACTGTATCAAGGTACCCTTGCAGGAGGTGAGGAGTGTGTGAGACTGTTGGGTGAAGCAGTTAAAGCATACAAGTCGGCTTTAACAGTCTATACCCGCGATGGTCTGCCCCAAGACTGGGCTATAACACAAAACAATATAGGAAATGCATTACAACGTCAAGGCATCCTTGCAGGAGATGAGGAGCGTGTGAGACTGTTGGGTGAAGCAGTTGAAGCATACAAGTCGGCTTTAACAGTCTATACTCGCGAAGGTATGCCTCAAAACTGGGCCATGATACAAAACAACCTGGCAGTTGTGTTCAAAGAACAAGCATTGAGGACAGGAGGTGTAAGAAAAGATGAATTATTCCGAAAAGCAGTAAATGCATTTGAAAACGCTTTAATGGTCCAAACATATAAACACTTTCCCATGCAGTGGGCTAAAACCAATAACAATCTTGCAGAAACATACTACTTAATGGAAGACTGGGCCAATGCTGCCGGATGTTATTGTAATGTACTCAAAGTCTATCCGGGAGATAATACGGTTTATGATAGAGCAATCAACATATACCATGAGCAACTTTTTGAATTTGGGAAGGCTTATGAGCTGAGTTTTTACCAGGTTACAAAATTAAAAAACATCCCTATCTCGTCAGTGAACAAGTTTGTTGAAACAAATTTTACTACTGCACTTTTTTCTAATGCAGAAGAATTCATATTACAATTATTACCTAAATTGAACACAAACGACCCTCTCTACACACCTCTTTGCGCCATCGAAATCGCAAACCTGATAGCATTCAAAAAAACCGATATGGTTTCCGGCAAAATTGATACACTTATTTCTGTAATCAAGCAACAACCGGATGACTTTACCATAGGCTGGACTTTTAATGGCACAAAACACTTTATAAAAAACTCGGAACAGTTAAAGCCTGATCGCCAATGGTTACTTTCTTTTTTTACAGCTATTGAAGGCCAAAATCGGGATGCCATAATTAAAGGTTTACAGGAAGCCAAAAAGGATTGTCATAAAAACGAAAAATAATAGGAGTCTGATTTTAAATAGTTATTGTTCTTTTCAAATATGGTTATGAGGTTTATCATGATTTTCCAACGGATAAATTCAATATTGATCACATTATAATCGGTTCTGCAGGAGTGTGCCGTTGAGACAAAAGCCCGCCAAAAGCCGACCAGCGGCAATGGACAATCCGATGCCAAAGTTGTTTATGACGGGAAAAAGCTTCAATTTCCGGATTGGGTGGATACTAAATCTCTTGATCAGGCTTGTAGGCAAGCACAATGGCTTTCTAAATGGCTAAGCTCTGCTACAGGTGAATCCATTAATGTCCAGCCAGTGGTAGCTTTGCCGGGTTGGTATGTTGAGCGTAAATCCCCAAACGGCATTCCGGTAATCAATCCAAAAAACTTTCGATCAGTATTAACCCTACAACGATATTTATGTTTTAACCAATTGTCCGAGCCTCTTTTTTCTATGGGACAGATAGGCTCGATAGTTTTTCTTTTGAATCCGGTCTATCAAAGCGATTACCGCGTCGCAATCAAAACGCCTTATTGGCAA
>NZ_JBAMMY010000032.1:0-2504 GCF_051233685.1 Desulfobacterium sp. N47 | reverse complement strand
TTATATAAATCGAATCAATAAGATTTTTAAAGAACAGATCGGGGATTTGGTTGATGCAGTAATTATATTAGACAATCCTCTCGCCTGTTTCAACAGAAACAATTTGAAAATGTATCATAAAGTATTAAGCCCTTCATTTTTAAAAAATTTCAATAGCAGGCTATCGGATGTTAGAAAAATACAACTCTCTCTTTTTAATTTAACAGCGGATGCCAATTGAAGGGAATCCAAAGTTCGCAAGCCATCACTACCATAACGCATAAGCAGTTTTGATGCTGAATCAATTATGAAAGGATCTATCCTTATCCATTCAAATTTTGCATGGTCATCTTCAAAACAATCTATGACCTCTTGCACTGCTTTTTCGGACAATTCATTATGTCTTGCTTTCTTCCAAAATGCGGACCTAAATTCAAGAATAGCTATCTCAGCCAAGATAATTGACTGAACATCTTTTGACAACGCGCCCAAAACATAATCCGAATCTTTTTCGTTGTGATAAAGTTTAACTAAGGAAGATGTATCCAAAAATGCTTTCATAGAGCATGCCTTCTTTCCTCAATTACGGCATCACTTAACGAGCCATGATAGTGTTTTGTGATTTCTCTTGATTTGTTGAACGAAAAACTGTTTATATCCAATCCGGTTTCAACCGGCGATTCAATTTCTTCAAGAAAAGTAACGATTACAGGAACAGATTTTATTGTTTTTATTTTTTCCTGTAAGTCTATTTTTCCATTATTGTATATCCCTTTTATTGCCAGCATAACGCCCTCTCCTGCAAAAATTTTATATAAGCCAATCCGGTTAAATTAATTCCTGACATCTCGTATATTTCTTCAAACTTATCCACGAAAATTTTTTTTATCTCATTCTTTCAGCCTCGATATCTTTGAACCTTTTTGATATTATAACTAAATCGCTTTCATACAGCAATATCTTTTACAAATTTCACGCTTTCTGCATAAGCTTTCCTTTAATCTTGACGTACATGATTTATCCCCTCTATTGTTTAAACTTTCTGGCATTGCTGGAAATTATATAAGCTTTATTCTCTTTTCAACTGCTGCAACATTGCCGTTACTTACCATATTCCCTAACCTTTTCTTTTATGGTAAATCCTGAATCTCTCACAGAGTCCGCAGAGGGCTTAGAGTCATTGATTAATCTTACTATAAGTCCGCTGTTTTTCTTTTATGGTAAAACCAATTTTCTTCTTCGGTTTGCTTTCTGTAACCAGCATATGGTCTAACGTTTCGAAAACGATACGGAAGCGATCCTCGGTAATTTTTTTGAGTTCTTCTACTTCTTTTCTGAGATCAGTATTATCAAGAAGCATTTGCCGTAATTTTGTGAATGTTCGCATGATCTTCACCCTGTTAAATAAGATTTGAGACGTCTTTTTATATATGCTTTCCCATGGTATGTTTTTAAATATTTCTCCCTATGAGTTGCATCACTTCTATTAAGACATGCTTCATAATAGACTAATTCCAATGGTCTTCTATCTTTTGTTGATTCAACCTGACCCTTTGTGTGCTGCTCAAATCTTAGCTTGAGATCCTGTGTAAAACCTGTATAAAAATTCCCATCTTTTTTACTATACAAGACATATGTGTAATACATAACTCGCCTCAAGCTATTTAACAGGGTACATATTGATTTCTATAGCTTTTTTGCTGTTAAGAACACTGGAAAGCATGGCAACACCTTGTTCTGTGAATGCAAAAGGCATATACTTTGAATGAGTGCCTCTTTTTAAGGTGCCATTTTGGCACCTTAAAGAATCATATTCGTTTTTTGACAGTTCAAACATAAAATCAGACGGGAATCTGTCGATGTTTCTTCGAACCGATCTTTTCAACTGTTTGGTATCAACGCCGTAAAGTTCTGCAAGATCATTATCCAGCATCACCTTTACACCCCGAATAAAATATATTTTACTTGTAATCTGATGAGAGTTGATTGTCCATAAACAATATCTTCTCCTAAATGCTTGGTTATTTTAATACGCAATCTCCATCTTTTCCTTATACAACAGAGTTTCGTATCCATCCGGAAAACAAAAAGCCCCGTCCTTCAATTAACTGAAGAGCGGGGCTTTATTATATCCGGTTATGTTAAATCCTTTACACCAATCGCATTCAAATTCTAGCTGTGTTGGCTTCGTCAGTTCTGTCCTTGGCGTATTACATATACGCCTGCGGAAAAACCTCCTTGCCGCCTTGCTATCTTTTTGAATGCAACTCGGTGTGAGAGTGTAAAAAACCAAAACAAGATAATGGATTACTTATTCCAAAAAACGCCAAAAATAAAACAGCTAATGTTCGTGGTCCTTAAAGAAATCCATTCTTCTTCCGGACAGATCACGGGTTCTCCATTTCTCTACGGCCTCTATCAGCTCCTTGTTGGCGTTACTGACCTCCGTTGGAGATACTTTGCGCCCGATCAGCCGCTCAGACATCATCGAAAGGCTTCGGGTGCTGACACCGGTTAAAAACATC
>NZ_JBAMMY010000284.1:0-23408 GCF_051233685.1 Desulfobacterium sp. N47 | reverse complement strand
AATATCAAGCATTGATATAAAGACGATGCCATATCCCGGGTTTCCCACCGACATGCAGGCGCAGTTTATGGTGCTTATGTCTGTTGCTAAAGGTTTTTCCGTAATTTCGGAAACAATATTTGAAAACAGATTTATCCATGTGAGCGAATTAAAAAGAATGGGCGCCGACATAAAGATTTCCGGCGATACAGCTATGATAACAGGAGTTCCAAAGCTAATGGGCGCTCCTGTTATGGCGACAGATCTCAGGGCAAGCGCCTCCCTGATACTGGCCGGACTTGTAGCATCAGGCAGTACGGAAGTTAACCGCGTGTATCATCTTGACCGCGGATACGAAGCTATAGAAAAGAAATTCGCCGCTCTCGGAGCGAAGATAAAAAGAGTAAAAGCCTGACATGAGACCGTTGTATAATGTCCACTTTTATCCGATTACTTCGTTAGGCTCAAATCTCGTACTAAATCAAGCTAAGCGCTATCCTCTAAATACTAAATATATTCCGGCAGTTGATCTTTTCACTTTTTTTGTATTTGACCAAATTTGATGATTTTGTTGAAAGTCTGTCAAAATCCCCATCTCTAAACAATTTGATTTTACACATTGATTCTGATATCAGAAGATACACATTATCCGTTTTAACAGATAATAGAGCCTTATAGATAAAATAATATTCCAGCCCCCATAAGCGTGCCGCGTTCTTGTGGCTCGCAAGAGAATAAAGTAAAGTGAGAATATAATGCCGAAAATTTATGACAATATCGAAAACCAACTTTCGAATGGTCTGATAGATACATTAAATCTTTCTAAACGCGGTGACTTTTGCGTTGGTTATTTTAATCTTCGAGGTTGGCATGAAATAGCTGATAAAATTGACGCATTGACTGGTATGCCGGTTACCGAAAAGAATGACCAAATCCACCGGTATTGCCGGCTTCTTGTTGGTATGCAAAAGCTTCCTCTGGAAATATTGAAAGAATCGTTTTTACGAGACGACACATATATAACTGACCAGGCAGAAATGCTTAAATTGAAGAAAAAACTTGCTTATGAATTCAAAGAACAGTTGACCATTGGAACACCAACAGAGCGGGATGAGATATATCTCCGCAAATTAAGCACACAGCTTAAAGAAAAAAAGGTCGTTGTCAAACTGCATTTAAAGCATCAACTCCACGCAAAGCTCTATCTGGCCTTTAGCGATGATGTCCGAGTGCCGATTGTTGGTTTTCTTGGAAGCAGTAATCTTACATTGGCGGGATTATCCAAACAAGGGGAATTGAATATAGATGTTATGGATCAGGATGCCGCCTCCAAACTTGCAAAATGGTTTGATGACCGGTGGAATGATAACAAATGCTTGGATATTACAGATGAACTTATACAGATTATTGATGAAAGCTGGGCATCTGACCGCCTTGTTGCTCCTTACCACATATATCTTAAAATAGCCTATCATCTTTCCAGAGAGGCGCGAGCCGGTATCAGCGAATATAAACTTCCAAAAGTGTTTAAAAAGGAACTGCTGGATTTTCAGCAAAAGGCCGTTTTGGTCGCTGCACATCACCTTCATAAACGAGGCGGTGTGTTAATCGGTGATGTTGTCGGGCTAGGAAAAACAATAACAGCCACAGCACTTGCAAAAATGTTTGAGGAAGATTTTTTTCTTGAAACCCTTATCATTTGTCCAAAAAATCTTATAGATATGTGGGATGGGTATGTACACAGGTATCAATTGCACGCCAAGGTTATTTCACAAAGTATGGTTCAAAGGCAGCTACCAAATTTAAGAAGATACAGAATAGTCATAATTGATGAAAGCCACAATCTCAGAAATGATGAGGGGAGCCGTTACCGTGCTATAAAATCCTATCTTGAAGAAAATGAAAGCAAAGTAATTCTGCTCACTGCAACCCCTTACAATAAATCCTATGTTGACTTGTCAAATCAATTAAGACTTTTTATTGCAGATGACAAGGACCTTGGCATCAGCCCTGAAAGATATATTGAAAGTATCGGTGGTCAGGTCCATTTTATCGCCAAACACACTGAAACATTTATACGCAGCATAAAAGCATTTGAAAAAAGCTATTTCTCCGACGACTGGCGCGAACTCATGCGTCTGTGTCTGGTAAGAAGGACACGAAGCTTTATTAAAAACAACTATGCTGGCACCAACCCAGCAGATGGCCGAAAGTACTTGACGTTTTCCGATGGTACTAAATCATTTTTTCCGGATCGCTTCCCGAAAAAAGTTGAATACCCATTTGATGTAAAAGATAAGAAAGACCAATACGCAAGACTCTATACGGATACAATCGTTGATATTATTAACGGACTACAGTTGCCACGCTATGGGCTTGGAAATTATATTAATCCCAAAGCAAGCCTTCAACCGTCAAAAGTTGAAGAATTAATCATCGCTAACCTTTCAAGAGCAGGGAAAAGGCTCATGGGCTTTTGCCGGACGAACCTTTTCAAGCGTCTGGAAAGCAGCGGTTACTCCTTTTTACTTTCACTTTCTCGCCACATTTTGCGTAACTTTGTGTTTTTGTATGCTGTGGAGAATAAACTTTCAATTCCGATCGGGAAAAATATCATTGCAAACCTGGATGATTTTATCGAGGACAACGACACTGATGGTGACGGTGAAGGCAACGGCATTTCTTTCATTCTAAACGAGGAAGAGTATTTAAAGCGGGCAAAGCAGGTATATGAACTGTTTGACGGTCAATACAAAAGCAGGTTTGAGTGGATACGTAGCGACCTTTTCATACCTGATTTAAAGGAAATGCTTATTGGTGATGGCAGAGAGATAATTAAAATATTGTCTATCGCCAAAGAATGGGACCCGCGGGAAGATAGACAGCTAAATGCTCTTGAAGAACTTATAAACAAAACTCACAAAAAAGACAAGGTGCTTGTATTTACCCAGTTTGCTGACACCGCCAATTACCTTTGTGAGCAACTTAAGAAACGAGGAATAAAAAGTCTCGATTGTGTAACAGGCGATTGCGATAAACCAACTGATTATGCTCAACGTTTCAGCCCCATAAGCAATGAAAAGACAAATATTAAGGACACAGAAAAAGAAATACGTGTACTCATTACCACGGATGTTCTCAGTGAAGGTCAGAACCTGCAGGATGGACATATCATTGTAAACTATGACCTGCCTTGGGCTATTATCAGATTGATTCAGCGCGCCGGGCGTGTGGACAGAATAGGGCAAAAAGCTGATAAAATAATCTGCTATTCATTCTTGCCGGAAGATGGTGTTGAAAAAATTATTAAATTGCGAGGTCGGCTTACAGAACGAATCAAACAAAATGCCGAAGTAGTTGGTTCAGACGAAACTTTTTTTGACGGTGACCCGGTGAATATTCATGATCTCTATAATGAAAAGTCGGGTATTTTCGATGAGGAAGATGATGCTGAAGTTGATCTTGCTTCGTATGCCTATCAGATTTGGATAAATGCTGTAGATAGCGACCATTCGCTTGCGAAAACAATTCCGGATATGCCTAATGTAATATATGCAACCAAGAATAATACTTTTGAACCGAATAAAGAAGGCGTTATTGTATATACGCGCACCGCTGAAGACAACGACGTTCTGGCATGGATTGATACTCAAAATAAAATAATTACCCAATCACAACTTACGATTCTTAAAGCGGCTGAGTGTAATAAAAGTACTGCTCCGCAATACAAATTGACCAACCACCACGATATGGTTAAAACTGCCGTGGATGTTATCAGCAGAGAAGAAGTTACTACCAGTGGTGCGCTTGGCAAAAAAACCGGGGTTAAATACCGTGTCTATATGCGGCTCGACAGGTATCTTAAGGAAAATGACGGGACTCTTTTTGGTACCGATGAAATGAAAAAAGCGGTTGATGATATTTACAAATACCCATTGAAAGAATTTGCGCGGGATACTCTGAACCGGCAATTGAAAGCCGGAATTTCAGACGATATGCTCGCGAACCTGATGGTATCTCTTCGTGATGACGGTAAACTCTGTATCACTGACAACACAGAAAATATTAACAGACTCCCACAGATTATCTGCTCATTGGGTATAATAAACGGGGCATAAACATGGCGATTACCAAAGCTGAGTTTTCTGCATATATCAAGGCATTTCAATTCAGAGAACTATTTAATGAAATGGGTTGGAACAACGACCGCACCAGACAGCCGGTTGTTATTGATGATGTTGCTTTCAATCTTAGTGGGCTAGCGGAAAAAAGCGGCTTCAGGATTTTTATCTGCGAACCTGCAGGAGGGCATAAACTGCCCGATGCCGCCACACGCAAAAAAATCGAAGGTAAAGTGACGAAACTTTTTCAGGAGCATCTTATCATTTTTATTGATGAGCATAAACGGGATCAGGTCTGGCAATTGGCTGTGCGAAAAGCCGGAAGTCCGACGAAAATCAGTGAAACACGTTTTTCATTATCGCAAGACCCGGAACTGTTGTACCAGCGGGCAAGCGGTTTGTTTTTCACATTAGATGAAGAAGAAAAGGTCACCATCATTGATGTCACCAAACGGGTGGCGGATAATTTCCAGCAAAACAATGAACGGGTAACCAAAAAATTCTATGAAAGTTTCAAGAAAGAACATACCGCCTTTTTGAAATTCATAGAAGGCATCGACGACCAGATCAACATGGACTGGTATGCCTCCCTGATGCTGAACCGCCTGATGTTTTGTTATTTCATTCAGAAAAAAGGGTTTCTGGATAACAACAAAAATTACCTGCAGGATAAGCTCAAGGCATGCAAAGAGAAAAAAGGCAAAAACAAATTTTATTCTTTCTATCGCGATTTTTTGCTGGCACTTTTTCATAAAGGGCTTGGCGCGCCGGAACACACAAAAAATCTTGAAGTGGAAATCGGTCAAATCCCATACCTTAATGGCGGGTTGTTTGACGAGCATGAAATTGAAAAGACGTTTAAGGACATTGCCATAGATGACAAGGCGTTTGAAAAACTCTTTGATTTCTTTGACCAGTACGAATGGCATCTCGATACCTGCGAAAGTGCCAGCGGCAAAGACATTAATCCGGATGTAATCGGTTATATTTTTGAGAAATACATCAATGACCGTGCTCAGATGGGCGCTTATTACACCAAAGAAGATATTACCGATTACATAGCCAAGAACTGCGTGATTCCATGGCTGTTTGACGAAGTGAAGCGGCAGTACAGGGGGCACAGGTTTGATAGCTGCCCGTTTGCCGATAACGGATGGCTTTGGCAGATGATGAAAACCAGCGGAGATGAGTATATCTATGATGCGGTAAAATACGGCATTCCCACCGTAGGGGCGAATAATCATTCGCCCTTGAATAATCATTCACCCCTACATGATGACCTGCCGGAAGAAATACAGAAGGGATTTGACCCGGAACTGGAAAAGAAGATTGTTGATGGAGACGGCCCCTGGCTCTGGGAACTACGTAAAAGCTGGAACAAGCCTGCGCCTTCCGATATTGCCCTGCCTACCGAGATTTACCGGGAAGTGATTGAAAGGCGCAAGCGCTATGCTGATATCAAAGCTAAAATTACTAATGGCGAAATTAAGGAAATCAACGATTTTATCACCTATAATCTCAATATCCGCCAGTTCGCACAGGATGTTATTGAAACAACCGAGGATGCCGAGTTTATCCGCTATTTTTATAAAGCCCTCTCCGGCATAACGATACTTGACCCCACCTGCGGTTCAGGCGCGTTTCTCTTCGCCGCAATGAATATTCTCGAACCGCTCTATGAGGCATGTATTCACAGGATGAAGAATTTCATCCATGAATCGGGAAAAGGCAAGCATAAGTTTTTTGAAGAGACTCTTGCTCAGGCAAATGCGCCGGAACACCCTAATCTGCAATACTTCATTTTCAAGTCTATCATCCTGAACAATCTCTACGGCGTGGATATCATGAAAGAGGCGGTGGAAATCGCCAAACTGCGGTTATTTTTGAAGCTGGCTGCAACCGTTGATGCCGACTATCGCAAACCGAATCTGGGGCTGGAACCTTTGCCCGATGTGGATTTCAATATCCGGTCCGGGAATACGCTCGTGGGATATGCGACCAAAAAGCAGATAGAAGATATTGCCGGGATGTTCGTAACGGAAGCACACAAGAAAAGGATTCTGGAACAGTGCGAAATCGTGGCGCGGGCTTTTAAAAGGTATAAAGAAATTCAGCTTTCCCGCAGTGATGATTTCGATGGATTCAAAAAGGCAAAGGATGATCTGAATGAAAGGCTGAAAAAGCTGACCAATGACCTTGACGGCATTCTCTATATGGAGCAGTACAAGGGCGTTAATCTTGAAGAGAAAGAATACAAGAATTGGCTTGCCACCCATCAGCCGTTTCACTGGTTTGCGGAGTTTTATGAGATTGTCGAGGGAAAGGGCGGGTTTGATGTAGTGATTGGGAATCCGCCGTATGTGGAATACTCGCAAACTAAAAAAGTTTATCAAATATTAGGATATGAAACAATTAGTTGCGGTAATATTTATGTAAATACCATTGAGAGATGTTCAAATATTTTAGCATCAAGTGGTTCAATCGGAATGATTGTGCAATTGCCTATTGTATGCACAGATAGAATGATTCCTATACAGAAAATGTTCATGAAGCGGTTTGCGCTGAATATATTTGCTACTTTTGATGATAGGCCTGGCAAATTGTTTGATGGTCTTGAACATATAAGGGCTACTATTCTGATTGTAAAAAAGCAAGCGAATGATAAAAATGTTTTCTCAACAAGCTACACTCGCTGGAATGCCGAATACAGATCATTCCTTTTTGATTCTCTCAGTTTTATAAAAAACGAAAATCTTACTTTTAATGGAACAATTCCAAAGGTTGGTAATATTAACCATCGAACAATTCTGAATAATCTGCAAAATTTCAAACCATTAGCCAATTATTTATCAGGGGATCATGTAATTTACTTTCATAATGCACCACAATACTGGATTAGGGCAACAACTAAACCGCCATATTTTTGGAATGAAAAGGATGGAGTAAAAATATCTGTTCAGATAAAAACACTAACTTTTTCAGATAAAGCTCAAAAAGCTGTTGCGTGTTCTATGCTAAACAGCTCCATATTTTATCTTTGGTTTCTTTCACTTTCCGATTGCCGGCATTTAAACATGCGCGAAATAGAATGGATGCCAGCATCATTGAATACTTTTAATGATGATTTGGTGCGTTTATTAGCTGAAAAAGTATCAGAATTAATGAACAGTTACGAACAAAATAAATTTAGAAAGGAAACATATTATAAAGCAACCGGCAAAGTAATTTACGACGAATACTATCCTAAACTCTCCAAACCCCTAATCGACCAAATCGACTGCCTTCTCGCCCAGCACTACGGCTTTACCCATGAGGAGCTGGATTTCATCATCAACTACGACATCAAATACCGCATGGGCAAGGAACTGGACAGCGGGGAGAACGGTAGCGAATGATCCTTGTGAGTCCGCTGACATTTAATATATGCATGGATATAACCCTTTTAAATAAGAGGTTTTCAAAAATTGTATAAATTGATATCATGGTTTATTGTTAAACAAATTGGAGATCAGGAAGATGCTTGAAAAAGGAAATTTTTTTGTGCACGGAAGTCGGTGGATACGGGCGGATTTTCACTTGCACACCCGGCGAGATAAAGAATTCAAAGACATGGGTTCCGAGAAAGATTTCATAACTCGTTACATTGCTGAAATTAAGAAAGCAGAAATACGAGTTGGCATCATTACGAACCACAACAAATTTGACAGGGAAGAGTTCAAAGCGCTCCGGAAAGAAGCAAAACAGGAAGACATCTATTTAATGCCCGGAGTTGAGTTGTCGGTAAAAGATGGACGTAATGGGATTCACACTCTGGTTATCTTCCATGAAAATTGGATCGATAATAAGGAAAATACAGATTATATAAAGAGCTTTCTCGGGCTGACCTTCGCTGGTCAGACCGGCTACGATAATAGTAACGCAAGATCAAACCACGATTTGCTGGAGACTCTTCGTGAATTGGACAAGTTCGAAAAGGAATATTTACTTATCTTTGCCCATGTTGAAGATGACAGCGGCCTCTGGGGTGCACTTGATGGTGGCAGAATCACCGAGCTTGGTAAAAATGAGCTTTTTCGCTTCCGTACTGCGGCGTTCCAAAAAGTGAGAACGCGAGACAAGCGTGAGAAAGTGAAGAGTTGGTTCGGAACTTGGTATCCTTCTGAAGTGGAAGGCTCTGATCCAAAGACGATGCATGAAATTGGACGCGGTGAACCGACCTTTGTCAAGATCGGCGCCTTCACTTTTGAGGCGGTTCAGTTTGCCTTAAAGCCTGAGGCGGATCGTTTGTCCGACAAGGTCATTCAAAAGCAGGTTCATTCTTGGGTACGATCGGTTAGCTTTGAGGGAGGTATTTTGGATGGGAAACGTCTTGACCTTTCCGATGAGATGAACTGCTTAATAGGCATTCGGGGCAGCGGTAAGTCGGCCGTTCTTGAGTGCTTGCGCTTTGCGCTTGAATTCCCGTTGCCTGAATCCACGGAAGAACTAGACCTTAAGTACAAGCAAGATCTTGTCCGCTTTGCACTCGGCAGTGGAGGAAAAGTCGTGGTACACCTGGAAGATGCACAAGGACGACATTTCGAAGTTCGACGGATTCTGAACGAACGAGCAGATATTTACTTTGACGGAGAATTACGACCCGGCGTACGCATACCGTTGAAAAATCCATTGTTCTTTGGCCAAAAAGAACTAGTGAAGAGAGGCGAAGGGTCTGAACGTGAACTTGTTGAACGCTTGCTCGGCTCAAAACTCGATGCCATTCGTCGGGAGATTGCTTCCCAACGCCAAAGGGTAATAGACGTGGTGGCGAATCTCAACAAACTGAAAAATTTGGACACATTGGAGCAGGAATACCAGAGCAAGAGCAAGGACACAGAGTTTCGTTTGGGGCTTTTTAGAAAGTACGGTGTTGAACAGCAACTACGGCGTCAGGTGGGGTTCAATGCAGATGTTACGCATGCTCGTCGCGTTGCCGATGTTGTAGATGCATTTGTCCGATCTTTTGATACATTTCTGATGGAGCAGGAATCCGAACTGGTGGCGCAGTCTAAACTTGAATCCAAAGAAAATGCGGATATTATTGCAGATATCAATGCTATTCTTGATAAAATCCGCAAAGCGCCTGCCGATGCTCGGCAGGTCCTTTCTGAGGCACGCAATGATGCTCGTGTTTTACGCGAAAAACTGACGGAACTGGAACGGCGACGCGAAGCGCTCAAGGACGATTTCGCTGCTATTGAACGGAAACTTAGCGAGCAACTCCAGCAAGCAGGAGGAATCAGCATTCGTCCGGATGATTTTGTAAAGCTTAACACTGAATTACAGAAAACCAAACTGGCACTCGAAGAAATAACTAAGAGCCGTCTGCGAAAGAACGCCCTTCGAGACGAACTTCTGAAGGAACTGAAGAGGCTTTCAGGCATGTGGCATCAAGAGTTCAAGCAGATCGAAACAGAGATCAAAAAACTGAATGAAAGCCAAACTGCGCTCCGAATTATCCCTCATTATAAAGGTGACAAAGTTGCATTTTTGAAAGAACTACAAAATCATTTCCGTGGTAGCAAACTTCGAGAAGCAACATTGAAGAGCATTATTGATTCGCACGCGGATTTTATTTCTGTCTATGAAGGGCTGGATACAATCTGCATTAACCTCGGCGATTCAGGTGACATTTTCCGTAAGTACTTCAACGAAGCCAAGGCATCCTTGCTGTCATGGCAAGTACCTAACATTTTTCAAATCGAATATCATGGAAAGGAATTACGAGATCACTCGCTCGGGCAAAGAGCTTCGGCATTGATACTCTTTATTCTAAGCCAGCGCGATAACGACGTTATCATCATAGATCAACCTGAAGACGATTTGGACAACCAGACCATATTCGAGGATGTCATCAAGCTTCTTCGGTCTCTCAAAAAGGGAATCCAATTTATTTTTGCCACGCACAACGCCAATTTCCCTGTACTGGGCGATGCGGAACAGATAGGTGCATGCGCTTTCGCCGGTGGAATCGCCGATATCCAGATCGGAAGCATTGACGAGCCTGGGATTCAGAAGGCCATCGTGTCTATTATGGAAGGCGGGCATGAAGCCTTCGCTCGTCGGAAGGAGATTTACCAACTATGGAAGCAATAGAACTCATTGAATTGATCCGTCGCGGTGAAGACGGCCAAACTCAATTTAAGCAGAGCCAGGATGTCACTAATGCTAAATCACTGGCTGGTGAAATGGTAGCGTTTGCAAATAGCAAGGGTGGAAGGATTTTTATTGGCGTTGATAATAACGGCTCAGTCACAGGCTTATCGCCCAACGACATACGAAGGATCAATCAACTCATTTCCAACACAGCAACCGATTGCGTCCATCCTTCTATCAACCCTGAAACAGAGAACATCCCTATCGGCGAAAAATTAGTCATAATCGTCACAGTGCCTGAAGGCATCTCTAAGCCATACTCCGATAACGATGGCGTATTTTGGGTGAAGTCGGGATCAGACAAACGCCGGGTAACTTCCCGCGAGGAAGTCCAGAGGATGCTTCAGAGCGCCGGTCTCGTTCACGCTGATGAGGTTCCTGTCGAAGGCACCACATCAGGAGACATTGATATGGAACACTTCGTCGCCTTTTTTAAAAAGCAATATGGAGAGTCGCTTGATAAGATGCTGGATAAGTCTGGGATTTCGCTTAGCCAATTGTTCAATAATCTCGGTCTCGCGCGTGTGGCTACGCTAAATCTCGCCGGAATTATGCTTTTTGGGCGCAATCCTCAAAGACATCGCCCCGCCTTTGTCATCAAGGCTGTATCTTTTGTTGGCAACGATCCTGCAGGGAACAAATATCGGGACAGCCAGGACATTGAAGGGTGCTTGCGTGATCTATACAAAGGAACAATCTCCTTTCTCACTCGTAATTTGCGGCGAGTGCAACATGAGAAAAGTTTCAATACGGAAGGCGATCTGGAAGTGCACCCGGATGCCTTGGAAGAACTTGTAGTCAACATGCTGCTGCATCGAGACTACTTCATTTCCGCACCATGGCGTGTCATGTTATTTGACAATCGCATAGAGTTGATCAGCCCGGGCGCTCTGCCCAACAACCTCACCGTCGAGAATATCCGCAACGGCGTGTCGGTCATTCGTAATCCGCTAATTGCGTCCTTTGCAACAAAAGGGAACGAACTACCCTATCGAGGTATTGGCACTGGCATCTTACGAGCTTTGTCTGCCGCCCCGGATTTGGAACTGACTTCAGACAACGAACGCAACTTGTTTATCGCACGTATACCAAGGAGGAAACTCTGAATATTGATCCAGTCCAAGCGTTTGATGTGATTCGAAAGGCTCACAAATATGTAAGATTCTGGAAAGTTGGTAAGTTGAACCACATGAAGATTGTAGAGCAAACCGTGGATTGGGGTAAATTCCTTTACGATGCGGAAAAACTTTTAACGAAATTTGGCGCAAAATACTATATCAAGAATGATTTACGGTCATTTGCCATAAAGCAATGAAGGTGACTTCCCATATTTCACGAGGGGCTGGATTTCATCATCAACTAAGACATGAGCAAGGAATGGTTGAAAATAGTTAAATTAATGAGTTGTTTAAAATGATTGTGGCATCACTCGGCAATAAAGAATTACTGAAACTTCACAAGACCGCGTTTCTATGCAGCCGGAAAATACCTGCTTCGGTGGTTCTTAAATGCTACGACTGGGCAATCGAACAGCGTGGCCAAGGCAACTGTATAATCAGCGGTTTTCATTCAAAGATTGAAAAGGATGTATTTCATTACCTTCTTGCCGGCACACAACCGGTTATTATGGCCCTGGCGCGGGGAATGAAGAAGAAAACAGAGCCGGAATTGAAAAGGGCAATAGATGCAGGCAGATTATTGATTGTTACACCGTTTGATAACAGCGTAAAACGGGTAACGGCAGAAACTGCTGAAAAAAGAAACAGATTTATGATTGAACTGGCGAATGAGGCGGTCGTTGGTTATGCCGGTGAAGGTGGGATGATAGAGAGGTTGGTTAAGGAAGTTAAAGATAAAAAAGTAATCAGGATTCAAGAATGATGGTGTTATGATGGAAGAGTAGCTATTCTGGGACACTGCGACATACATGAAGTTGGCATAGGACAGTAATTTGATGGAGGAAAAGACACATGACAATTAATGCGGTGAAATCCATGCCTGCCATTTTTGTCGGACACGGCAATCCTATAAATATCATACGGCACAATCGATGGACAGACGGTTGGCTCGCTCTCGGAGCCACAATACCGCGACCTATGGCAATCCTTGCCGCATCCGCCCACTGGTATCTTCCGGCCACTTTGCCGACTCCGGTTGGGCCTGTGATAATAATATTCTGTATCACTTTTGTCCAAAAACGGTTTTACAATGAAGTAATTCGAAAAAGCTTGAAAAAAGCCTCCTTGTAAAGCATGGTTTAATTGACAAGAAAAAACATACGCCAACAACAAGGAGGCAACGCAATGATACGATATGCGAGTTTGTTTAGTCAACTGATTGCGATATTCAATCGTGGTCGATTTCATAATTTGGTCTTTCATCATAAGGCAGAACGTTACTGTAAAGGCTTTGACAGCTGGGATCATTTTGCAGCCATGTTATTTTGCCAATTAGCCCAAGCCAAAAGTTTACGTGAGATTTGCGGCGGACTATCCTGCTGCCTCGGAAAATTGCGCCATTTAGGATTTAAAAAAGCCCCCAACAAATCCACGCTGTCCTATGCCAATGCCCATCGGCCCTGGCAGATGTACCAGGATCTTTTTTACCAGACCCTTGATATTTGCAAATTGGCCGGTACTCCCAAACATCGGTTCAAATTCAAAAACAAGCTGCTGTCGCTGGATAGTTCCACCATATCGCTGTGCTTGTCACTTTTCCCATGGGCAAAATTCCGGCGAACAAAAGGAGCTATAAAACGGCACCTGCTGCTGGATCATGATGGGTACTTGCCCACCTTTGCTTATATTTCCAACGGTAAAAAGCATGATGTTACTGTTGCCCGTAAGGTTCCCCTTTCGCCCTATTCGATTGTGGCCATGGATAGAGGATACAACGATTACAATTTGTTTGCCTATTGGACCGAAAACCACATTTATTTTGTCACCCGGTTAAAAGACAATGCCGATTACACCGTTATCGAAGAACGGGCTGTACCGCAAAACCGAAATATCCTTGCCGATCAGTTGATTGAGTTTAACGGACATTATGCCCGTAAAAAATGTCCTCACATATTGCGCAAGGTCGTGGTCTGGGACAAAGAGCAAAACCGCCAAATCGTTCTTTTGACCAACCATCTTGAATTTGGGGCAACCACCATATCTGCCATCTACAAAGATCGCTGGCAGATAGAACTGTTTTTCAAAGCTCTAAAGCAAAATCTGAAGGTTAAAACCTTTGTCGGAACCAGTGAAAATGCCCTTTACATCCAGATTTGGACAGCATTGATCGCCATGTTGCTGATCAAATACCTCCAGTTTAAATCGAAGTTTAATTGGTCGTTATCAAACATGGTCGCTTTCCTGAGGTGGAATCTTTTCACATACAGGGATTTATGGGAATGGATCGATAATCCCTTTGATGTTCTTCCCATAACTCCCAGGTCTGTCCAATGTCCTCTGCCAAGGAATTTGGACAGCATTTTTTAAAACCGGCAACCTGATCTTCAAATAGTTGCCTTTTTATAGGTAACTGATTGAATTCTTTAATGCCAAATTGTCAATTTTAAATTATTTTGGACAGCAGTGTCACAATTTAATGAATTAAAAACCTTGACAGACGAAATCCCACCACGTAAACAGAGTGAACGTTCATTCCTATAAAAAAGGTGCGTGATAATGGCAAAGCAAGATAAGCGGGATTGCATCATCCTTGCGGCAATAGACCTGATCTCGGAGCAGGGATTTCATGGCGCATCCATGTCCATGATCTCTGAAAAAGCAGGCGTCGGCATCGGTACGATCTACCGGTATTTTGAGAACCGGGATGCGCTGATCCGAACGATGTATAAGGAAAAAGAAGAAAGACTGGTGACGTTCTTGCTGGCGGATTATCCCTATGACCGTCCGGTGCGGGAGTGTTTTTTCCATGTCGGCACCGGTGTGATCGACTATTTTGTCCGAAATCCCATTGATTTCAAGTATAGTGAACAGTTTCACCACTCCCCTTACGGAGTGGAGCATCGCAGAAACAGAATTTTTGCGTCAGCGGGCAAGCCGGATATTTTCATCGATCTTTATGAAAGGGGGACTGCCCAGCAGGTGATACGGGATCTGTCGCTGGTGGCTTTTTTCAATCTGGCGTTCGCCCCGATTATCTGGACGATACGGGATCATGTACTGGGGTTCGTGGATCTGGACGCCCCGCTTTCCCGAAAGCTTGTCGAATCCTGCTGGGATAGCGTTAAGATATAAAGGTATAAAGGAATGAACGTTCATTCTTTTATGGAATAGGAATTATTAACCGTTTTTTTAAAGGTGCCACATGCAGAAAATGGAAAAAATCAGAAGGGTTGCCCTGGCCGGAGTGATCCTGGCAGCGCTTGCGTTGACGGGATGTGATGAGATCGGCAAACTAACGGGTTCGGCAAAGGGGCCGGGACAAGGCCCGGGAGGTCCGGTTGGGCCATCGCAAGTATCGGTAATAACGGTTGAAACGCAGAAGATTACCCTCTCCACTGAATTGCCGGGGAGAACCGCGCCGTTTCGAATTGCGGAAATCCGGCCCCAGGTCAGCGGTCTGATTTTAAAACGGCTGTTTGAGGAGGGTTCCGATGTACGGACCGGACAAGTTCTTTACCAGATTGATCCCGCTCCTTTTCAGGCCGCACTTGACAATGCCGAGGCCGCCCTGGGCCGGTCCGAAGCCAACCTGTCCGCCACCCGGTTAAGGGCCGAACGGTATAAGGAGTTGCTCGCGGACAAGGCGGTGAGCCAACAGAACTATGATGATGCGGCTGCCGCCCTGACACAGATCGAGGCCGATATCCAGTCTTGGAAAGCAACCGTGAAGACGGCCCGCATTAACCTGGAATACACCAAAATTACCGCTCCCATTTCCGGACGTATCGGGAAATCCAATGTCACGGACGGCGCCATCGTCACGGCTTATCAACCCATGGCCCTGGCAGCCATTCAGCAGCTTGATCCCATTTATGTGGATGTGACGCAATCCACCACCGATTTGCTGCGTTTGAAGCGACGCCTGAAGGACGGACGGCTCAAGAAGAACGGGACAAACCAGGACAAGGTCAAGCTTATCTTGGAAGACGGCACCCCCTATTCCCTGGAAGGAACCCTGCAATTCAGCGATGTCACGGTGGACCCGACCACCGGATCCGTTATTTTGCGGGCTGTTTTTTCCAATCCGGAAGACATTATTCTGCCGGGGATGTTCGTCCAGGCAGTGATTAAGGAAGGCGTCAATGAGCAGGCAATTCTTATTTCTCAGCAAGGCGTCTCCCGCGACCCCAAGGGGAATCCCATCGCCCTGATTGTGGATGCCGAAGGGAAAGTCGGCCTGCGCATGCTCACCCTTGATCGTGCCATCGATGATAAGTGGCTGGTTTCGGCAGGTCTTGCCCCAGGCGATCGCATAATTGTCGAGGGTATGCAGCGGGTGCGGCCCGGTGCTGCCGTGGAAGCGGTTCCTTTTGATGAAAATAAAACCGGGGGTGAACCTGCCGCTGGCCCAGTCGCGCAGCCGCAAAAGCGGACTGGTGGAGGTGCGTAATGCTGTCGAAATTCTTTCTGGATCGGCCGGTCTTTGCCTGGGTCATCGCCATTGTCATCATGGCGGCGGGTGGGCTCGCCATATACAACATGCCCATCTCCCAGTATCCCCCCATCGCCCCGCCCGCCATCGCCATCGATGCCTTTTTCCCCGGCGCCTCGGCGGAGACGGTGGAAAACACCATAACCCAGATCATTGAGCAGAAGATGACCGGTCTGGACGATATGCTTTACCTCTCCGGCACCAGTTCTTCATCCGGCGCGGCCCGGGTCGAGATGACCTTCGCACCTGGAACCGATCCGGATATCGCCTGGTCCAAGGTGCAGAACAAGTTGCAGCTCGCCATGGCCAGCCTTCCCGATGTGGTACAGCGCTCCGGCGTCAAGGTCAGCAAATCCACCCGAAACTACCTGATTATCGTCGGGTTGATTTCGGAAGACGGCAACATGAGCAGTGACGACCTGCGGGATTACGCCCAGTCGAATCTGGAAAAGGTTCTGTCCCGGGTGCCGGGGGTGGGTGAAGTCGAAAATTTCGGCTCCCAGTATGCCATGCGGGTCTGGGTCAACCCCGACAAGCTGAATAACTATCATCTCACCATGGAAGATGTTATCCTGGCACTCGAAGCTTACAACGTCGAGGTATCGGCAGGTCAGTTGGGAGGGGCGCCCGCTGTGGAAGGGCAGCGTCTGAATACCGCCATTATCGTTCAGCACCTGCTCCAGACCCCGGAGGAATTCGCCAATGTTCCCATCATTACCAATCCGGACGGTTCGGTGGTCCGGATCAAGGACATCGGCCGGACGGAACTGGGGACCGAGCGCTCTGATATCGAGCCCAACTATAACGGTAAACCGTCCGCAGCCATGGCCATCCGTCAGGCTGCCGGCGCCAATGCCCTGGATACGGCCAGAGCCGTCAAACAGAAACTGGAGGACATGAGCCGCTATTTTCCCCCCGGCATGAAGGTGATTTATCCCTACGATACCACCCCATTTACCAGGGTGGCCATTGAGGAGGTGGTCAAGACCCTTTTCGAAGCGGTTCTGCTGGTTTTTTTAATTATGTATCTTTTCATGGGGAATATCCGGGCCACCCTGATTCCCACCATCGCCGTGCCGGTGGTGCTCTTGGGGACCTTCGCGGTTCTGAGCGCTTTCGGTTTCTCAGTCAACATGCTGACCATGTTTGCCATGGTGCTGGCCATCGGGTTACTGGTGGATGACGCCATCGTGGTGGTGGAGAACGTGGAGCGCATCATGGCCGAGGAAGGACTTCCCCCCAGGGAGGCCACGGCCAAGTCCATGACCGAGATCACCAGCGCCCTGGTCGGCATCGGACTGGTGCTCTCGGCGGTCTTTGGTCCCATGGCCTTCTTTCAGGGCTCCACCGGGGTTCTCTACCGCCAGTTTTCCGTAACCATCATCGCCGCCATGCTCCTTTCGGTGGTGGTGGCCCTGATCCTGACACCGGTCCTCTGTGCTTCGTTCCTTAAACCCATACCAGCCGGGCATGAACCGTCGGATAATGCGATTTTTTTCCTGCGTCCCTTTTTCAGACTGTTTGATCGGTTTTTTGCACGGATCAGAGGCATCTATGTGGGAATCGTTCATCGCTCCTTCTCAAAGACAATACGATATCTGGTTGTATATCTTTTGATTGTAATAGCGGTGGGATTCCTCTTTCAGCGGATGCCCACATCCTATATCCCGGATGAGGACCAGGGCATCCTGGTGGTTCAAGCCATGCTTCCGTCGGGTTCCACCCTTGAGCAGACTGAAAAAGTCATGAGCCGGGTGCGGAACCATTTTCTGGAGAATGAGAAAGATGGGGTAGAATCCTTCCTGTCGGTTGCTGGGGTCAGTTTCGGCGGCCAGGGGCAGAATATGGCCCTGGGATTTGCCAAACTCAAAGACTGGAAACTGCGCCAGCGGCCGGACCGGAAGGTCAAGGCCATTGCCGGAAGGGCCATGAGAGCATTTTCACAGATAAAAGGCGCCATGGTCTTTGCTTTTCCACCGCCCCCTGTCATCGAGCTGGGACAAGCCATCGGATTCGATTTTGAATTACAGGACCGAGGCGGCCTGGGCCACGAAAAATTCATGGCGGCCCGTAACCAGCTTCTCGGCATGGTGGCCCAGGATCCGCGGCTGGTCAGGGTCCGGCCCAACGGCATGGAGGATGTGTCCGAATACCACATCGACGTGGACTGGGAAAGGGCCGGCGCACTGGGGGTTCCCATCAGTTCCATTCACAACACCGTTGCGGCGGCATTCGGCAGCGCCTATGTCAACGACTTTATCCAGGCCGGCCGGGTCAAGAAGGTCTATGCCCAGGCGGATGCCCCTTTTCGCATGCTGCCGCATGATCTGGAAAAACTCTATGTACGGAACAGTGTGGGAAAAATGGTGCCCTTCACTTCCTTTGCCACCTGCCGGTGGGCCCAGGGTTCTCCCAAACTGGAGCGCTACAACGCCTTTCCTTCCATCAATATCTGGGGCGAACCGGCGCCGGGTCTCAGTACCGGCGATGCAATGGCCGCCATGGAAGAACTCACCGCAAAGCTGCCCCAGGGGATCGGCTTTGACTGGACCGGGCTGTCCTACCAAGAGCGGATGGCAACAACTCAAGGGCCTATCCTGTACGCCTTTTCCATTTTCGTAATCTTCCTTTGTGTGGCCGCCCTGTATGAAAGCTGGACCATCCCTTTTGTCAATCTGTTGATGCTGCCGCTGGGTGTATTAGGCGCGATACTGGCCACTTCATTTCGGGGGCTGCCCAACGATGTCTACTTCCAGATCGGATTCCTTACCACCCTTGGCCTCTCGACAAAAAATGCCATCCTGATCATTCAGTTTATAAAGGAACGGATGGGGCATGGTGAAGGCCTTATCGATGCAACCCTTGGGGCTGTCAAAACACGGTTCCGGCCCGTTATTATGACCTCCCTGGCTTTCTTTTTCGGGGTGCTGCCGCTTGCCATCTCCACCGGCGCCGGCGCCGGGGCAATGAACGCCATCGGCACCGCCGTTTGTGGCGGCATGCTTTCGGCCACGTTAATTGATCTTATTTTTATTCCCATGTTCTTTGTACTTGTGTCCAAAATATTCAAGAAGAAGGAAAAGGGGCAAATCCCTGAAAACGCCATTAAACCAGCTGGCCTTCAGGAGGTGCGTTAACATGAAAAAACAAATCATACTTATCCTTGGCGTTCTGCTTTTCATGGGGGGCTGTTCCATGAACCCCAAATACACGAAGCCCCTGGCGCCGGTTCCGGCAGAATGGCCGAAGGGTGAAGCCTATAAGCTCACGCAGGCCGCTCCTGAAACTCCAACTGCCCCGGAACTGAGTTGGAAAGCGTTTTTCACCGACCCGAAGCTTCAACAGATTATCGAGACGGCTTTGACGAACAACCGGGATCTGCGGATCGCCGCCCTGAATGTGGAAAGGGCGCGTGCTCTTTACGGCGTTCAACGGGCGGAGCTGCTCCCGGTGGTCAATGCAGCGGGAACGGGAAGCAAAGAACGTATTGCCGCCAATCTGATTAGCCCCGAAGGCTCGAGGACAAGCGAGCAATACAATGTCGGTCTGGGCATCGCTGCCTGGGAGATGGATTTTTTCGGCCGCATCCGCAGTTTAAAGGACCAGGCCCTGGAAGAATACCTGGCCACGGATGAGGCCCGCCGCAGCGTACAGGTCGCATTGGTGTCGGAAGTCGCCAGAGTGTATCTGACCTTATCCGCTGATCTGGAAAACCTCAAACTGGCCCGGTCCACACTGACAGCCCAGCAGTCCGCCTATGATTTAATAAAGCGTCAATATGAAGTCGGCGTAGTCTCAAAACTGGACTTGCGCCAGGCGCAAATCCCGGTGGATTCGGCCCGGGGCGATGTGGCCCGCTTTACGCAAATTGCGGCCCAGGACCGGAATGCGTTAGACCTTCTGGCCGGATCGAAGGTGCCAATGGATCTTTTACCGTCGGATCTGGCAAGGTATAATCCGCCTAAAGAAATTTTTGCAGGCCTGTCCTCCGAGTCACTTTTGAACCGGCCGGACATTATGGCGGCGGAACACCGGCTCAAAGGGGCCTATGCTTATATCGGCGCGGCCCGTGCCTCCTTTTTCCCGCGCATTTCGTTGACCACCTCGGTCGGGACGGCGAGTGATGATCTGTCCGGTCTTTTCGGGTCCGGGTCCGGCACATGGAGCTTTACCCCGCATATTGTTGTACCGGTTTTCGATGCCCGCACCTGGGCCGCATACCGGGTAAGCCAAGCGCAGCAGGAAATCGCCCTGGCCCAGTATGAAAAGGCGATCCAGGTCGCTTTCCGGGAAGTGGCCGATTCTCTTGCGGTGCAAGGCACGGTGGACCAGCAGGTGGCTGCCCAGCAATCCCTGACAAATGCCGTTGCGGATACCTACCGCCTCTCAAATATACGATATTCAAAAGGGATTGACAGCTACCTGGGCGTCCTGGATGCGCAACGGTCCCTGTATGCCGCACAGCAAGGGCTTATCTCACTCCAGTTGGCCAAACTCGCCAACCAGGTGCGGCTTTACGCGGTATTGGGAGGTGGGGGCGAATAGCTTCCATCAGAGTGATTTTCATCATTTTTTGATAATCTTTGATTGATTCATTTCAGTGCGATCCATTCGATGTGGTAATGTCAAAAGTTTTATGAAAAAAGGGGGATTTTTATGAAGAACAAAAACCGTAAAATCCCCAGCTGGCTTGAGCTTGAGCTACGCAAGGGCTCCGCTCAATCCAGCTAATTGGTAGGAGGACACTAAAATTAGTTTTTAAAGATTTCAACATACTGATTTTGCATAATATTATACTGATACAAGAGCTATTATGCGAAAAAACTTTTGACAATACCTTCGATGTCCGGAGGAGGGGATATGACGATTCAAAAAAAATTACTGGTTTTGGTTGACGGTTCTGATCGGGCCATACAGACGGTGAACTATGTAAAGGCCTTTATGCCGGTTGATGAGAATACGCAAATTGTGCTCTTTCATGTTTTCAGCGGCATACCGGAAGCCTATCGGGATATTGAGAACAATCCAACCTGTGCAGACGCCGTGCGTCAACTTAAGGGGATTTCCGGAACAGTCGATTGAAATTAAATTTCAACACATAGAAAAAGGGGTTGCCCGGGACATTATCGATGAGGCGAGAAATGGTTACAGCGCGGTCGTCTTAAGAAGACGGGGGATGGGTGGGCTGACAAGTATCATACTCGGCAGCGTTGCCGTCAAACTATTGCAATCTTTAACATTTATTCCAATTATATTCGTGGGGCAGGCCCCTCCTGTCAAAAAAATGTTGTTGGCCATAGATGGTTCGCCTGCTTCGATGAAAGCAGTTGAATTTACAGCCACATTGTTAATTCTACTCCGACAATTATCTTGATATTATTTCAAAAAGATGCCATAAGTAACGAATGATAAAAGAAACCGTATATCCAGGCATTGATGAATACATGATGTCTTTTTTTAATTATTTTCACCGAGAAGAAGGACGTAATTTGGCGAGGAACTATGTTATTGGTTTGATAATGGATGGGGAGCGCAAATCTGTTCGACAGGCTGTTACAGAACTAAAACAAAACAACAACCACTTTAAATAATTAAGAAAGTCATTGCTTTTAATTACTACAAATGCTATAGATTATCCAACTATTTAAGGAGAAATCTATGCCCAAATTCAAAGCTGGTGAGTCAATAAATCAAATGGTATTATTTCCTGAAACCATTAATGACTATCTTCCTGAAGACCATTTAGCAAAGCTTGTGTTGTCAATCGTTTCAAGTTTGAATATTAATGCAATTATTTTCAAATTCAGCGATGTTGGCCAAAAAGCATATTGTCCAAGAATATTACTCTCAATTCTTTTTTATGGGTATTCTGTTGGGGTAAGAAGCTCTCGCAAATTATCAAAGGCGTGTGAGGAAAGAATGGATTTTATGTTTCTGGCAAAAAAACTTCGTCCCAACTATAAGACAATAAGTGAATTCAGGAGAGATAATTTATCAGAGATATCGGAATTATTTCAAGAGATCGTTTTAATAGGAATAAAGCTTGGGCTTGTAAAAATCGGAAATATAAAACTTTCAATAGATGGCACAAAAATCAGAGCAAATGCATCCGGCAAACTGAGCAAGGATGAAAAAGGGCTGGAAAAGCTATTGTCAGATGTAAAAGAAAAAGTTGCCTGTATATTGAAAGAAGCTGAAGATATTGATCAGAAAGAAAATTTAGAATTTGGTGACAAGCGTGGCGACGAGCTTCCGAAAGAGTTAAAACAATTGGAGACCAGGAAAGATAAGATAGAATGTGCCATGCAAGAGCTACGAAAAGAAAAAGCCAAATTAAAAAAGGAGAAAAAAGGCCAACTCAGCAAAACCGAAGAAAAAAAGATTGAAGGCATGAAAATCAACTTAACTGACCATGATGCCCGGTATATGAAAGAACGTAACGGATGCATCAGAACCAATTATAATGCTCAGGCCAGTGTTGATGAAGAAAACCAATTTATCGTAGCCATTGATGTGACAACCGACTGTAATGATAAAAAACAGTTGATCCCTATGGTTAGGCAATCTGAAGAGAATCTGGGTGCTGAAATTGATATCTGTAAGGCTGACAACGGCTACCACAGTGGGGACAATCTTGCTAAAATATCAGAAAATCAAATAGAAGCATTAATAGATGACTCTGCCAAACAAAGAGTTGGTAATGATAATTTCAAATACGACAAAGTAAATTTTAAATATAATTCAGAAACAGACACCTACATCTGCCCGGAAGGGAAAGTGTTATATTTAAGCACCGGTACGGAAGAAAAGAGCACCTATAAATGCAAAGATTGCGTAGAATGTTTTGCAAAGTCAAAATGCACTAAAAGAGCCAAATACAAGCAGGTGGTCCGAGGGAAACATGAACATCTGATCGAAAAAAACAGGGCGAAACTTATTAGTGATAAAGGAAGCAAAGAATATCAGAAAAGGATGCATACGGTTGAACCGGTTTTTGGAAATATAAAATTCAATCTGGGCTTCAGGCAATTCTTAGTACGAGGCATCGCAAAGGTAAAAGGGGAATTTAACCTGATGAGTATTGCACACAATATAAAAAAGATAGCAACCTATTGTGACAAACATGCCGTTAGCCTTGATGCATGCCTGATATAAATACAAGGCATGCCTTTCATGGGATAAAAAACTTAACTTTTTCTACAGCACCCGGTTTTCAGTAAATAAATCAGTTGCTATATCGAATCTTTCAGCTTTAATAATATTTCAAGTGCTGGTGAGAGGGAAAGATAGGGGAGGTTGCTAAAGTTTTATATATTTTGGCCATAAGGGAATTTTTGGAATATTTAATTCTGTAACAGCCTGTCGAGTAATCCTTCTATATGATACCCGATGTTTTCAAGAAACGTAATTTCGCTTTTTGGCTGTTATTCATATTCTTTTAAACAGGTCGAAGTTTAATTTCAAAAGGTTTTCCATGGATAAAGTGCGCTATTCAGCAGCTTG
>NZ_JBAMMY010000283.1:0-5214 GCF_051233685.1 Desulfobacterium sp. N47 | reverse complement strand
TAGCTGCCGATGCAAAAATCACAAAAACTGCTGCTGTTGCAGCGCTGGATTCATTTACCAAAAATGTCACCAAGGCATTAAAATCGAAAGATGGTAAAGTTACCCTCGTTGGTTTTGGAACATTCTCAAAAGCAAAACGCGTTGCTCGTAAGGGCAGAAATCCCCAGACAGGTGCAGAAATCAAAATTAAAGCACGTAATGTTGTAAAAATTAAAGCCGGAAAAAAGTTAAAAGAAGCTGTGTAGGCCAGAAAATAATTTTTCCACTAAAAAAGCCGCAACTTTTTTATTACGTATAACACCTACTACTGTTCGGTGATGGGTGGCTATCAGAGTTGAGGATTACGATTAGAAAGAAAGTAACACGAAAACCAGTGGTTTATCTGGTGAATTTATTTGTTGTGCAAAAGGCAAGACCTGTCCGTGGCGTTAATTATAAACCTCAATTTCCATTTCTTTCCGCCACTCCACAGCTAACTGAAACGCAAGCTTTTCACCATATTTATTAATAGAGAATTTCCGACTCTTTGTCTTGTTTGGCTCTACAGGGATATAACTATAATAATACCCACCTGACAGGGCAACTCCGTTGACATCCGAAGTATTTGCAACATGCAGTTTTTTTCTGAACCGTCGCCCTTCGGCATAGGGCATATTGTGAAGTTCAAGTTGCCGCTTCTTTTCTTCTTTAGCGAGCTTAAGAGCATTAGAAGCTGTTCCATAACGGTTATCACGAAACACTCTATCGCATACTACTTCATCGCCAATTTGTATTTTCAGTTGCCAACCATGCCCTGAATCTATATCATCGACGCGATAGATATATTTCACAGCAATGCTCTGATATTCCTTTTTTCTTTGTTTAAATGCTTGCTGCGCTTTTTGACGATTTTCTATAGTGGTCTTCTTTTTTGTTCGTGCCGCAAGGTTAGCCTTAAGAACACTCTGTTTGTGTTTGAAATTCCTTCGCGCAAGCTCTACGGGAATAATAGAATATCCGTGTATTCTTAATTCACTGTCTCTTCGCCACTTGATAGCCAACCGTAGTGCCTCAGCTTTCCCATATTTTTTCACGGAAAATTTCTTAGATTTTCTCTTGCCTGAACCAATTGCAATATAACTGTAGCAAAAGCTGTCTAAGGCAGATACTCCAGTCACTCCGGTCTTGTTGGTGCTCTTTGTTTTAGTGGGTAGATTTCGCATCATGCTGAGACTCATTTGACATTGATTCACCTTTGATTTCCAGCTTCAACATACGCTTAAGCGGTAAAGCATCATTGGCGCGGTTTGTGCGTCAACGAGCGAAGCGAGCAGCACAAACCGTGACAATAGCTTTATCCGCTTGAAGCGATTGTTAGCCACCTTTTTTTTTATACTTAGTCATCCGTCCAATTCCGGAAATATCTATTAATTCGTCATCTAACATTTGCTTTAAATCACGACTAGCAGTGGCCGTTGATATTCCCTTGCAAACTCTCATATAGTCTTTGCGATCAAACCAATCATTCAATTCTATCAATGCGGATTCTACTCGTTTTTTATGATCAATATTAGGAACATTTGCTTCATCAATTGTTTCGCGTAGTGATTTATTAATTGCATCAAGCATAAATTCAATAAATTTTGTTGATCTTCCTGTACTGTCTGATTCTTCTAATGCCTCATAATATTTATCTTGATTTTCTTTTATAACTTTTTCTACTGGAACAAATTCAAATATTGGATTAACACTCATCAACAGCCGAGTTTGCCAGAATCGCCCCATCCGTCCATTTCCATCTTCAAATGGATGAATAAATTCCATTTCATAATGGAACACACAGCTTTTTATAATATCAATATCAGAATCTTTCTTTACATATTGGAACAAGTCATTCATCAAGCCTGGAACCCTATCATATCCAGGGGCAATATGTGATACATCGTTCCCCTTCAAGATTCCAACCTGAATATTTCTAAAACTACCAGAACGCTCTACTAAACCATTCATTAATACATCATGAGCCTTCAAAAAATCATTAATCGAAAAAGGACCAAAGAATGGCAATTTATCATATGCAGCAATTGCATTTTTGACTTCAAGAATATCCTTTTTAGGACCAATTACTGGTGTTTTATCTAGGATCGCAGATATGTTATCAATTCCAAGAGTATTTCCTTCAATTGCCAAGGATGAATGAATAGTTCTAATTCTATTTTGTCGTCTTAGTCGTGCTTCGGGTTTTACTAGCAGCAAGCTCTTACAAATGCCAAGAGCTTCAGTTATTCGACCATATAATGAGAGAATGGTATTGGTTATCTCGTATGGTGGCTTCATATCCTATATGATAGCATCATTTGATACTATCATGCAAGCCATTTTCTTCGGCCCGAAGGGTCTGGCTAACGACCAAGCTGAGTTGCGGCGGCCAAGAACCTCGCCGCGTAGCGCCACCGCCGCGCTTTCCGCCGTCAACTCAAGCGCCTTGTTCGGCGATTTTATGTCGTTGATTTTTCCTTTTCCTGTTTTGTCCTGCGGTTTTCATTGCACGCAGGTCAACAACTTTCTGACCAGCCGATAGCCCTTTCGCCTTGAGATGGGCGACAAGAGCGTCTACGTTGTAAGCATGTTCGTGTGCGATGCCGTCTTTAATTTTCCATAGTTCTTCGATGATTTCGTCAGCCATCTTCGTTTACCCCCATAAGTTCTTGTGGAGTGCAAATCTCTGAGCACACGTAGCCATGTGCGGCACATACTTTTCTCACTATAGGTTTCATCTCAGCGTTGTCAATATGCCGGCAGTTCCATGTCAGAAGATAGTCAACACCGTGAACGGCTGCTATTGCGATATGAAGGGAGTCATCCAACGCTTTTGCCGGAAGCGCGCCTTCTTGGAGGAGCGCTTTGGATAAGGCGACGACAGCTTCGGTGATTGCCAGAAGTGGGATGTCGGACAGGGCGTTGAGCCGCCGTGATGCGGCATCTGGATTTCCTCTTCCAGCCTCTTCGGTAACGACGGTGGAGGTGTAAAGATTGAACCGGCTGCTTTGAGTATCCCACCAGTCACTGGTTATTTTCTGCCAGGCTGCGGCCAGCAAATCGCTTGTGGGACGAGCCGTGAGATACGAGACGATTGAGGTTCCGATGTAGACAGTCTTTTCCTCCATAATAACGGCCCCCATGCTCAACCTTTATTTGCTTTGGCGAAAATGAACCATGTAAATATACGGTCTTCGTTTTCCCTAGGATCCTTATCACGGCGAACTTTACCAGACGATAGAGCAGCAAAGTTATGCCCCATAAGAAATTCGATAAGGGCAAAACACTCCTCTATTTCTACTACTTCCCGAAAACACCCAGTGCCACTTCGGACGGTTAATGATGCTTTGTCTTGAGGAGATTCAAATGGTTGAATTTCAATATCTACAAGGTGAGAAGACAAAATTTGAGCATATTGTTGTTTCCGTTTGGCTCGTTCTTTTTCCTCTTGCTCCTTGAGCACCAGTTGCATTCGCGATGTATTTTCTGATTCCTTCTCAACAGTTGAGTCAGAATTGTTGACTTCCCCACACATCATATCAATTTCTCTGAACAGTTCTCGATAATTTTTCTTTTTTATTTGCTTATCTGCCATGCTGCCTCCTGCCAGTAGTGCCGAACGCAAAACTCAGAGGCTTCTGTCCGCTGAAGTGATTTGTTGGGCGATTTTTGCAATTTTATGCATGTCTTTTCTCTGCCCGTGAACATGCAACTTGAGACCCAGAGCGTGAGTCACCTTCAAAATCGTCGCAAAGCTCGGATTTCCCTCGCCGGAAAGTGCTTTGTACAAGCTCTCACGGCCCAATCCGGTGTCCTTGGCAAGTTGGCTCATGCCACGGGCGCGGGCGATGGTGCCAAGCGCTTTGGCGATGAAGGCTGCATCGTCGCCAGCTTCTTCCATGCAAGCTTCAAGATACAGGACCATGTCCTCCTCGGTTTTGAGATATTCAGCGCTATCCCATTTGCGCAGCTTCAATGTCATGTCGTCCTCCTACAATTTGCCCGCCAGTTGTAGCGCGGTCTTGATATCCTTGCTCTGTGTAGACTTGTTGCCTCCCGCCAGTAAAATCACCAGTTCTATGCCGCGTTGTACGAAATACACTCGATAGCCCGGCCCATAGTGAATTCGCATCTCCGATACACCCTCACCCACCGGCGAGCAATCACCGAAATTGCCATCTTCGGCCCGGTCGATGCGTGCTTGAATGCGCGCTACTGCCCGCTTGTCTTTCAGGCTGGCAAACCAAGCATCGAAGGTGTCGGTAGTCTGAATACTAATCATGACTTATATCTGTAGCATATGGGATACAAAAAGGCAAGAACTATTTGATACGGCTCGGTACCGGCAAGCCCAACGCCTTAAATAACCTGCCGCCGCCACTGGAATAGTTTCAGCGAAAGCAGCTCCCGGCGGTCAGGTGATTTTTTTGTTAGCCTCTGGAAATAGGCACAATTGTTCGTTTTTGATTGCAATAATTTTTTCTTTTAGTTTTATTTTTTGATTGGCTTTTTCAAAAGCACTGTCGCTCATTTTTGACACCAATTGCTCAAACTCTTTAGAATTGCTTACATTAATAAACTGCTTTGCTTTGTTAACAAAAACAACGGATGTTTTTTTACGTATAAGTAATTCATAAACATTGCTTAATGTGCCAGTGCTTTTTGAATCCCAAATCATAAGCCCATAGCCGCATTTTTCGGCCATTACTATGTCCTTAGCAGTAAAAAATGATCGTGTGTTAGGCTTGTGATTAGTATCAACTGTTTTTAATTCCCATTTACCTATATTGTTTCTAGGGTAGTTTCCGGCACAATAAACTATTACATTTTCATATGATTTGTTTGCCAAAATTTGTTGAATTGAAGCATCGACACCATCTGCATCACCGACAAGAATAGTAAAATTTTCACGAATGATATTTTCAATACGGTCGATTACCATTTTGTGAATATTTTCAATCCGCATCGATCCAGATATAAATATATTTTTCATAGCTATTTTGTCCTTGAAAAAGCAGCCACATAAACATTATTAACTTTTCCATAAGTGCTAATTCAATGCCGTTGAATTAAGCTGGTTGCCGATAAGCCGGGTTAAACTTTTTATTTCGCTTTTTGAAAATTCGTTTATTACTTCTACCAGGCCGGATTGCATCGACACATTTGAGAATGAGCGCCTGTAGATCCTCAATAATA
>NZ_JBAMMY010000282.1:0-1206 GCF_051233685.1 Desulfobacterium sp. N47 | reverse complement strand
TTTTCTTCTAATCTTTGATTAATATCTTCGTTGGAACTTTCGTTATACAAATTCGCCCATTCTACAAATGGATGCTTTGGGCTCACAATTATTGCGGATCGATTTGTAATTTCCTTCATTGTTTCACGAAATTATAACGCTAAAACTCAGCGGCGGGGCCACGAGATATGATGAAAACCACAAAAGATATTCCCCGTCCGCTGGAGTGATTTGTTCGGTGTTTCCTTTTCCCTTCATCTCCCTTTTTTAATCGTATTCTCAATCTCCCTTGTCGGATATCCCAAGGTTGTCCTGACGCGGCCATCTTTCGTGGTTACGATAAATGTCTCGCTATCAATAAGGTACTGGGACTCCCATGCTATTTGGACGTTCGTAGGGGTCTCCAAAATACTGAAGTTTTGACGTTCCCCATCCTTTGCAAGACAGACCGCCAAGCTGTCCGCTGGATCCAACATCCAAGCGTCCCCAGTCTGTGTGGAGAAGAAAACCAACGAGCCAAGGCCAACAACCCGGCTATCGTGGGCCTGCGCTTTCTTAATAATATAATCGGCCTCCCTGTTTATGCTGACCTCGTCGCGACTTAGGAGTCGTTGTTTTCGTCGTATCATGTTATCTTTCCTTTACACCGAACGACGGAAATAACCCACGCCGCCGCCGTTATTGGATTTCAAAAGGTGCTTACTCGGCGTTGGGTTCATTGATTTGTTATGTTTAAAATAAAATTTATAAGGAGAAAACATATGCACGTATTCATTACCGAAATTATTAAAGAAGATGGCAAGTATGAAGGTCCAAAGATCAACGCCCTGTCGTGGGAAGAGGCGGAGATTTTTGCGGAACAACAGGACGTGACTTTGGTCGGGATGCTGAATTAACCTTTCCAGCCATTCCGGCGTGCGTTAGCTTCGCAATCAGATTTATTGTTGTAACTTTCAGATGAAGAACCTACAACTTTTCCGTTCGGAGCTATACGCCGCCATCTCCATTTTCCTGCTGCATCTTTATAAAATTCCCACTTATCCATTGTAATCACCTCCTTTCTTTGGTGTTTCTTTGGTCTGTGGTTAACGACGGAAATAACCCACGCCGCCGCCGGCCAAGGATAAAAAACGTAACTTACTCGGCGTTGGGTTAATTGATTTGTTATAAAAGGATTGTAATATGCAAAACATAAACGCCAAAAATAAGAACGCAATAACGTCTTTT
>NZ_JBAMMY010000281.1:0-2451 GCF_051233685.1 Desulfobacterium sp. N47 | reverse complement strand
TTTTCTTCTAATCTTTGATTAATATCTTCGTTGGAACTTTCGTTATACAAATTCGCCCATTCTACAAATGGATGCTTTGGGCTCACAATTATTGCGGATCGATTTGTAATTTCCTTCATTGTTTCACGAAATTATAACGCTTCGCATAACCGGCTGGTAAAAGATGCATAGCGAAGCGGCGCAGCTTTTACCAGTCCGAGTTAATGCGGTTGTTCGCCATCGTTATTTATAATTGACGGACATCAAAACCAAAATATCGCAACACTTTTGTAGTTCTTCCATTTATGACTGGTAATTCTTCATTATTTTTCCAGCCAATAAGTTCTTGAACATTTGATTGCCCGAAAGCATTTAGTTTGTATTGTTTGTTGAAGATTAAATTTGCCATTCTCTCAACAATTTCAGCGTTTCCATGAACCAAATACGTGAGACTTTCTTTGACCTGATTGATGTCATTTTTGCCAAGGAATTCCTCCTTTAATGTATTCAGGCCACCGGAATAGAACCTTAGGCGATCACGGAATGAATGCAGAGTACAAAGTGCTTGGAAAATTTCATCAGGATTGGAATCTAATATCGATTTATCAGAGGCAAATACGGTATTTAATCTTGGAAAAGTTTCGTTCACTATTGTTTCCTCGAAATGAGGCCACGGCGTTTGGTGCCACTCTTCTATTAGCTTTTTTATTTTTTTGTTTTGAGACTCACCCGAATCAATGGGCGTTTTCTTCCAGCTGTCTTTTTGCGCATGCTTATCCCTCACAAAACTAATAAAAGAATCGATTTCCAGCCGTAAGGGAATTTCTGATTCTGATCTTTTTCTTTTCCCTATATCCTCATAAACCTTTCTTATAGCATTGAAAGCGCTTACCGATTCTTGATAGGTTTTACGATAATCCTCGACAAATAAATTCTTTTTGGATTGTTTTGTTTTATCCCTGCCTATATTGAAGCCAACGACTTTTCCTATCTTCTTATGGATTTCTGTTTCTATCTTTGAAACATCCGAAGATAAAGATTTAAAGCTTTCGTATATTTTTTTATAATCTTTTACAATTTCCTGAGTGAGGACCTTTGATTCTTCCCAGTATTCGGAAAACAAATCAACCAATTCAGTAAAAATATTGTCCTCAGCATCAATATGCACCATAATTTCTTGATTCGTAGTCATAGCAGAATTCGTCAAGTTAGCTGAGCCAACTAAAGCACCTGACGTGCCAAAAATGTAAAGCTTTGGATGGAAGGATCTGTCAGAGAAAAAACGAGCTTCAATATTTGTTATTTTTAAAAGTGCTTCCAAGGCATTTGGAGCGGTAGGAAATCCAAGCCTCACGACGATTCTTACTCTACAACCCTGACTACTTAAATGTTCTAACACGCTTATATCTGTGAGAAATGCTACAGCAATATTTATATTGTTTGCCTTAGCAATTAAAGAATTTACAGCATTCTGTATGAAATCACTTCGAGAATTCCGGTTGCTATAGAGATTTATATTCATTTGCCCCACATATTTTTAATGGCGAACGCTTCGGTTCACTGGTTGCAATGGAGCGCAGCGGAATTGCAATCCATGTGCAACCGATTGTTATACAACGCTTTTTGATTCATTGATTTCAGAACAATCATTAGCATTTTGGATTATCACAGTTAATTTGCCTTTCGGCGATGTGTAATTCTTTAATTTCAACGCCAATCCAATAACCATGCCGAACATGTATGTAACCAAGGCAAGATAGCCCACAGCCCATAATGTTGAAAGATTGTGATAAATAAAACTTGTTGATATATATGTAGTAATAACACCTAAGACAAAAAGTGCCGGTATTAACAGCAGAGCGTCACCCATCATGATAATATTTGAAATTTTATTTCCTTTTTGATCTTCATCACCACCGTACACTTTTGGGCAAACTTGATGTTCCCATAATAATAATTTTTTGTTTTCCATTAGATTAATTCTGCTTTCAATTTTCCCTATGTGATTACCTATAGCATATATATGAAACATATCATTAAGCGGAAATGTAAGTGTTATCAGTAGGACAGGGGCAAATGGAATAAAAAACAGGTGCAGTATGCTCGACGCATTTTCCATAATTTCTTTTGCTTTTTGTGTATTGTTTACGGCAGAAATAACATCTTGAGCATTTAGACCATGAAATGCCAAAGCAAGAGAGCCTATTGCTGTTATATACGTAAGGTAATTGTGAAATTTTCTAATCCCTTGCTTGTGAACTAATTTCTCAGCCCATAATTTATTGTATTCTTGAGTCAATATCTCGCTTGCATCCATTTGTATCTCCTTTGTATAACACAAAGTTCACCGGCCGGGAACACAAACCGGCTGTGTTTTAACCACGTTTAACTCAACCAAGGTTATTTGGAAAAAAGGCGCGGGTTCCCGGTCGAGTGTGTAACGCTTTGTTATCTTTTATGCAATCTTATTTA
>NZ_JBAMMY010000279.1:0-5289 GCF_051233685.1 Desulfobacterium sp. N47 | reverse complement strand
AATATCGACAAGCCTGTCTTTCTCAATATCGCTAAACGGATACCCATCAAGAGCGGTTCGTGACATCACATGATATACGGTTTTTTGATCCGGCACGACCATTCTGGCGATTCTTGGCATATAATCCTCCGTTTATAAATTGGTTTTCCCACTGCTTAACCATTAATCGCAACCAATGGGCATGGCATGCATAATTCGCCTGTCCCTTATTCTTGTCCTTCTCCTTTCAACCGTCAACTGTCAACCGCTTTCAACCGTCAACTGTCAACCGCTTTCAACCGTCAACTGTCAACCGCTTTCAACCGTCAACTGTCAACTGTCAACCGTCAACCGCTTTCAACCGTTAACCGTGAACCGTCAACCGCTTTCAACTGTCAACCGTCAACCGCTTTCAACTGTCAACCGCTTTCAACCGTTAACCGTTTTTATCCCTATTTCTTGAATTTTCTGTCTGCGCCTGCAAGTGTTGCTTGACAGTTAGGGCTGATTTCTATAGATTACATTAGTAGTTATGGCTATATATGAAAAAAATCAGAGAACTTATTAAAGTCCGCTTTAAACAGGTAAATATATCATTGAAAAAGAAGTGCTACATACTTGCTGGACCCAATGGAGCGGGAAAAACAACTTTTGCAAATGAATTTCTACCTATTGAGGCAGAATGTCTTAATTTTATCAATGCTGATCTGATTGCTCAGGGCCTTTCTCCATTCCAACCTGCAAAAATGGCCATTGAAGCGGGCAGATTAATGATTGAACGTATCATTGAATGTGTTAAGAAAAATGAATCATTTGCTTTTGAGACAACCTTTAGCGGCAAAGGGTATATAAGAAAGATAACCAGCTGGAAAAACGAAGGATATGAGATTATCATTTATTTTTTACAGCTTCCTTCAGTAGAATTCGCAATAGAACGCGTGAAGTTAAGAGTTGCACAAGGAGGCCACAATGTTCCTGAACAGGATATTCGACGCCGTTTTCAAAGAGGTTGGGTAAACTTCAACATGTTTTATAAGCAAATGGCAGATTCATGGATTGTTTTTGACACCTCTGGTAACATGCCAATTATTATAGATGAATCGGAGTAAATGATGAAAATGCACAATAAATATGGCATAATTGGATTGAAAGCTCTGCAAAGAGCTGCTGCAAAGGTCGCTGAGGATGCGAGGAAGAATAATTACAAAATACCAATTTGGAAAAATGGGCGCATCGAATATGAAGTTCCGGGCATAATCCATGAACAAAGCGGTGCAGTTGATCATGGCAACAGTGGTTCGTTTGACAAATAGCGCAAAATCCGATTTTGTCTCAAAGCTGTTTTTGGTAAAAATGATTTACAGTTGACGGTTTGCGGTTGAAAGAAATATGAGATTTATTTAAGATTTTATAACGAGAACAAAAAAAAGCAGAGCCGATATCGACTCTGCCTTTTTATATTGAATTATTTCTTTTACCGTCAACCGTCAACCGTCAACCGTCAACCGTCAACCGCTTTCAACCGTCAACCGTCAACCGCTTTCAACCGTCAACCGTCAACCGCTTTCAACCGTCAACTGTCAACCGCTTTCAACCGTTAACCGTGAACTGTGAACCGCTTTTATCCGGCATGTTTAATCTGATCAGGTTTCAGTCCCTTTCTAAGAATAGCTTTTGCAAACGGTTCGGATGTAACCTCAAGATTATCACAATTGCTTTGTACCGGTCAATGTGATCTGCTGAAAAAAATCTGTCCACTTCTTGACATTTTAACGAATTGTTGTAAACTTGATTTAAACGTTTCAATCATACTGGGAGATATGAAATGATCAGCAGCAATAAAATTTCAACGCAACAGATTCAATATGAAAAACTCCCATTGGAAGTAAAGAATTTGGCCGATAGAAAATTTTTGCTATTTCGTTGTCAACCTTTTCATTTAATTCGCCTGTCCCTTATTGGTTTAATTGCTGCAATACACTACAACACGCGCCGGATTTATATTCGGCATGTTCTTACTCACAAGGAATATGACCGAGGATATTGGAGGAAATAATGAATACTCAGCTTAAAGAAATTGCCAAAGTCTGGCCGAACATACAGAGCGTATTTTCTGTGCCGCACAATGAAAAAGATTATAATAACTTGGTCAATCTTCTTGACAGTCTTATTGATGAGGTGGGTAACAATGAGTCTCACCCTTTATCTTCATTGATGGAGACGATCGGAAGTCTGATCGAAACCTATGAATCCCAAAATTACCCTGATATAGAGGGAGAACCGATAAATGCCCTAAAGACCTTGATGGAAGAACATTGCCTTAAGCAGTCAGACCTGCCCGAGATTGGGAGCCAGGGGGTGGTATCGGAAATTATATCTGGCAAACGTCAGCTCAATGTTCGCCAACTTAAGCTTCTCAGCAAGCGTTTTAAGGTTTCTCCTGTAGTATTTGTATGATTGAACTATTCTAAATATGACCTGTCAGTTCACCAGCAATAAAATTTCAACGCAACAGATTCAACAGGCTATCCTTTCTTTGTCCGATCCTGAGCGGATATCAATAATTAATTGGCTTATACAGATTGACCGGAAGTTATGGGATCATGAAATTGAAACGGATTTTTCAGATAATGGGCCGGGCATTAAACTGCTCGAACGCGTTCAGAAAGACTTCAAATCTGGTCGCTGCACCTCATGGGATTGACATCGACAACCCATCCCGATTTCTGGAAATGCTATGAAAAACTCCCATTGGAAGTAAAGAATTTGGCCGATAGAAAATTTTCGCTATTTCGTTGTCAACCTTTTCATTCCTCTTTGGGGTTTTCAAAAAAGGGCGTTGTGTGGACTGTTGATATCGGACTTCATTATCGGGCTATCGCCCTGGCGCGAACAAGATACACTTGTGTGGTTTTGGATAGGCTCACACGAGGATTACAACATTCTCATGAATCGTTTCCGGTAGGTCTCAAACTCAGCCTTTAATATCTGCGCTATAATCCCCCCGTTTTTCCGTATTCCGTAGGTTGAATAACTAATATTATTAAGATGCGTCTCCAATGCTTCCCCTTCCCATAATTCGCCTGTCCCTTATTGGTTCCAAAGAAGTGATCACAAACCTTGCATAAGTCAATAAATCGAACCCCTTTGGGGTTTTGTTTCATTTGAAGTATTATTTCATCCAATTTTACCATCTTAAAATAGTATCAATGTCGATATCAAAGTCAAGAAATAAAATGAATTTTAATGGGAATCCGGGGATACTATGCCTTTTGTGCCTGCATCTGGAAAAAGCTTTGAGACCTTTGTGAGAGATAATAAAAGCAGAAGCCATGGATAAGAGAAATAAGGATAAAGACAATTTTCAGTCCACAGATAACGGCATGCAGGGGCGACCCTTGTAGAGACGCAAAGGTAGAGGTACAAGATTTTGCGTCTCTACAGGAGGGGCAATAACGGAAATAAAAAAGGCAGAGTCGTTTCTGATTCTGCCTTTTTGCTGATGAAATTTCAAAGCATTATTCGCCTGTCCCTTTTACCTCTTTTCCTTATATTCCTTATAACGGCGTTCAGCCTCGGCTATCCAGGCATTATCTATATCTGAAAGTACATCTTCACCAAGAGAACTGAGTAAACGGTCAGCTAAAAAAGCGCGGTCCTGGATAGAAAGACTAAGAGCCTCATTCTCTATTTTTTTCAGTAAGTCAGACATGGACACCTCCATTATCTCTGTATCTGGAATTTTCCTGAAACGGTTGATTCGAATTCATCAAATATCATTCAGTTTTTTAATTAATACCATAATGTTAGCTTTCTTTTACCGTTAACCGTAAACTGTCAACCGTAAACCGTTTTATCCCTATTTTTTAAATTTTCTGCACCTGCAAGACCTATGAGTCCGAAGCCAAGAAGAAGCAGGGTGGCTGGTTCAGGAATTTGCACGAACGTACCCTATTTCCCCCTGATTTCTTTTTTCTCCAGATTTTGCATGGGGTAATGTTTTATATTGCCTGTAATCAGAACAGCTTTTTTCAGTACACAGGTCGCTGCTATCAAACAATCATCCAACTCAAGATGATGGCTTTTGATAGATCTCTTATAAAAACCTGCCAACTCAGCGATTTTTCTATCGACTTCAAAAACCGGAAGGCTGTCAAGAAGCAGCTCGGTTTTCTCCCGTTCTTCATCCTTCATACCGGCATAAATTTCACCGATGGTAATTGCCGAACAGCATAGTAGTGAAGATTGCGCCACTTCTTTAAGCATCTCTTTTATTTGCTTGTTGCCTCGCAAATGGAGTATCAGCACATCAGTATCAATCACAACTTGAGACATTAGTGCGATTCTTCCGAGTAGATTTTCTGCTGCTGCGCACGAACCGGTCCACCCCTTTTGCAAGTTCAGGATGTTCCCCATCGCACCAGCAACCAAACGTCTCATCAATGGCTTTAAGCTGACGCACCCGCTGGAGTTCTTTCCGCAAGGCACCGGAGACGAATCTGCTTTGTTCGCGCTCATCAACGGTTGCCCGCAACTCATTCAGCAGTTCTTCGGGAAGCTGAAAATATGCCTGTTTCAAAGCCGTGTTCATAAACCAAGCCCTCCCTTTTCTGTATAGTTACATAAAGAATATCATAGAAAACCGTTGAAAAGTCAACCAAAAAACAACACCATAAAAAGGATATTCATGCCGTATTCATCGTACTGGCGTTTCATATCAACCTTGATGGCATGAAATTAGATTTTTAAGAATTTTCCTATCAAAAATTCCTGAAAAAACTCTGTGGCTCTGAGTACTCTGTGAAAGATTATCGAAAAAGCATGAAATCATAGACGTTTTCTCCTTTTCTCCTTCTTTTTTAAACACCCAAACCGTCATACCGGACTTGATCCGGTATCCATAAACAAGCGAAATCCTGGTTAGCGCTAAAGGTTAGCGCTTATGCTTCACTACGTGTCACTTCGTGCCCGGTCTTCGCCGGAATGACGAATGTGGAGTTTTCCGAGCTTAACCCTTAACCGCATACAATGGGCGTCTCAAGCATAATTCGCCTGTCCCTTTTCTTTCATTAACGCAAAACAATCTTTATGGATTAGAATATGAAAAATTTAATTCACAATTCAAGATGTGATACCAATTGCCCTGCTTAACCATCAACCGCAAACCATGGTGTGTTAAGCATAATTCGCCTGTCCCTTATTACTATTTGTCTTGACTCTCATGTTATTGAAAATTATAATTAAATCACAATGAAGACTTCGATAAAATTTGATGTTAAAAAGACCGTCCAATATTGGCTGGAAGGTGCG